>JBBSEL010000161.1:0-7204 GCA_038239755.1 Chloroflexia bacterium
CCAGGAGGCCGACGCCCCCGACTTCTTCGGCCGCGAGGCGCTCACCGCCCACCTGCTGGCCCGCCTGGCCGCCGACCAGCCCCTGGCCCGCTTCCTCGCCGTCGTCGGCCCGTCCGGCTCCGGCAAGTCCAGTGTCGTGCGCGCCGGGCTGGTCCCCGCCCTGCGCCATGACGGCGTGCCCGGCTCCGCCCACTGGACCATGGTCGAGGTCGTCCCCGGCCCGCACCCCTTCGACGAACTCGAAGCCGCCCTCTTGCGCTGTGCCATCAACCCGCCGCCCAGCTTGCTGCCCCAACTGCGCGAAGACGAGCGCGGCCTGCTGCGCGCCGTCAAGCGCGCCCTGCCCGCCGACCCCGCCGCGGGTTTGCTGCTGCTCATCGACCAGTTTGAGGAACTCTTCACCCTGGTCGCGGACGAGGCCACCCGCGTCCACTTCCTCAACAGCCTCTATGCCGCCATCGCCGAGCCGCGCAGCCCCGTGCGCGTGGTGGTCACCCTGCGCGCCGACTTCTACGACCGCCCGCTGCTCTATGCCCAGCCGGCGGCCCTGCTCGGCGCGCGGACCGAGGTCGTGCCGCCGCTGGCGACCGAGGAGCTGGAGCGGGCCATTGTCGGCCCGGCCGGGCGGGTCGGGGTCCGCCTGGAGCCGGAGTTGCTGGCCGCGCTCATCGCCGATACCGGCAGCCAGCCGGGCCTGTTGCCGCTGCTGCAATACGCTCTCACCGAATTGTTCGAGCGCCGCGAGGGTATCCGCCTGACACTGGCCGGCTACCGGGCCACGGGCGGGGTGATCGGCGCGCTGGGCCGGCGCGCCGAGGGGATCTATGGGGGCCTAAGCGCGGCCGAGCAGGCCGAGACCCGCCAGCTCTTCTTGCGCCTGGTGACGCTGGGCGAGGGGGGGGAGGACACCCGGCGGCGGGTGCGGCGCAGTGAAGTGGCCTCGGCGGCGCAGGACGAAGCAGCGCTGGACCGGGTGCTGGAGGTGTTTGGGCGCTACCGGCTGCTGACGTTCGACCGCGACCTGGCGAGCGGGGGGCCGACGGTGGAAGTGGCCCACGAGGCGCTGCTGGGCAGCTGGGAGCGGTTGCGCGACTGGCTGGCGGCCAGCCGGGAGAGCCTGCGGGTGCAGCGGCGGCTACTGGTGGCGACAGGCGAGTGGGCGGCGGGGGGCCGGGATACGAGCTACCTGGCCAGCGGGGCGCGGCTGGCGCAGTTCGCGGCGCTGGCGGCGGCGGGCGACCTGGCGCTGACGGCGGAGGAGCGGGCCTACCTGGCGACGAGCCTGGCCGCAGAGGAGCAGCAGGCCGTGGCCGAGCGGGCACGGCTGGCGCACGAGCTGGAGCTGGCCCGCCAGGCGGCGACGGCCGCCGAAGCGGCCACGGCGGCGCAGCGGAGCGCGGCGAGCCGGCTGCGCGGGCTGGTGGTCGGGCTGGCAGTGTTCCTGCTGGTGGCGGCGGGGTTGGCGCTGTTCGCCTTCAACCAGCGCCAGGTGGCGCAAGACAACGCGGCCGATGCCAATACCCAGCGCGGGCTGGCGCAGAACAGCGCCGCCACAGCGGTGGCCAGCGAGGCCCAGGCGCAGGCCAATTTCCAGCGGGCCTACGCCCAGCGCCTGGCCGCCGAAGCCAATACCCAGCTCCACGCCGGCGGGACCCCGGACCTGATCGCCCTGCTCAGCATCCGCTCCCTGCAGACGCTCTATTCCCCGCAAGCCGATGCGGACCTCGTGGCGGCCGCGGCCCTGGACGTTCCCCTCCGGCGGTTCACGGGGTTCACCAACGGGTCGTTACACCTCGCCTTCTCGCCGGACGGCAAAACCATCGTGTTCGGCACCGGCGGCGTGGAGGCCCAGTTGTGGGACGTGCCGACCGGCCGGCAGGTGCGCAGTTTCCCGGGCCAGCCCGGCCAGGGCCAGGTGGGCGCCGTGGCCATTTCTCCCGACGGGCAGTACGTGCTCACCGGCGGTGCCGATAAGACGGCCCGGCTGTGGGAGCTGCAGACCGGCCGGCTGGTCCGGCCCTTCGTCGGGCATACGGGGACGGTCTACAATGTGACCTTCTCGCCTGACGGCAAAACCATCGCCACGGGCGCTGCCGATGGGACGGGCCGGCTGTGGGACGCGCAGACGGGGACGCTGCTGCGGGTCCTGGATCACGGCAAGATTGTGGGGGTGGCCGACATGGCCTTCTCGCCCGACGGCCGCTTCGTGGCCACCGCCGGCGCCGACGACAACACGGCGTGGCTGTGGGACGTGCCGACCGGTCAGGCGGTGCGGCGCTTCCGCGGGCACACCGACGCCGTGATCGGGGTGGCCTTCGCGCCCGACGGCCAATACCTGGCCACCAGCGGCCTGGACAACACGGCCCGGCTGTGGGATGTCCACACGGGGGCGCAACTGCGCGTCTTCGTCGGCCATACCAGCGGCCTCCAATATGTCGTCTACTCCCCGGACGGCAAAGAGCTGCTCACCGGCAGCAACGACAAGACCGCCCGCCTCTGGAACGTACAGACCGGGCAGGAACTCCGTCGCTTGCAAGGCCATACAGGTCCAGCGGTCGGCGTGGCCTTCTCGCCCGACGGTCGCTACGTCGCCCTCACCAGCTTTGACGGTACGGCGACCCTCTGGGACCTACAGGCCCACAACGGCCGGCCGCCATTGAAGACCCCCCTGGAGCTCATCGAGGCCGTCTTCTCGGGCGACGGCGCGATCGTGCTGACCACCGGGCAGGACGGGCGGGCGCGGCTGTGGGACGCTGGCACTGGCCAGGAAATCCGCAGCCTCGCGGTCGTGACCGAGGCCAACACGCTGTCCGCCGCGGTCTTCTCCCCCGACGGCACGACCATCGCGACCAGCAGCACCGACGGGCGGGCCGGGCTGTGGGACGTCCTGACGGGACAGCAGGTGCGCGCCTTCACCACCGCGCCGCCCCTCCAGGTGAACGACGTGCGCTATGCGCCCGACGGCAAGTACATCCTCACGGTCCACCGTGGGCCTGGGAACCCATCGGATCCGAAGGGTGATGTGGGGATTCTTTGGGACGCGCAGACCGGCCGAGAAGTGCGCCGTTTCGTGGGCCACACGGCTAGCGTGAACTGGGCGGCCTACTCGCCTGACGGAAAATACGTGCTCACGGGTGGCGGCGACAAGACGGCGCGCCTGTGGGACGTCCAGACCGGAGCGCAGGTGCATCAATTTGATCATCCACAGGGTGTCAGCAAGGTCGGATTCTCGGCCGACGGTAAGTGGGCGGTCACAGGCTGCGCGGATGGTATAGCCCGGCTCTGGGACGTGCAGACCGGCCAACTCATCGCCGCATTCGATAGCCAGGGTGGCAGCGCCTGGGCCGCGGCAATCTCGCCGGACGGCAAGTATCTGCTGGTCGGCCTGGCCGACCGCACCGCCCGGCTCTGGGATATCCCGACGCGCCAGGAGGTGCGCCGCTTCGTGGGCCACGGCGGCGGCGTCTACTGGGTGGCCTTTGCTCCGGACGGCAAGTCCATGGTCACCGCCGGGGACTCGTGGACGGCCGAGCTGTGGGACGTGGACTACCACGACACGATCCGCACGCTGTGCGCCCGCCTCACGCGCGATTTCACGGACGCCGAGCGCGCCCAGTACGAGATCCAGGGCACGAACCCCACTTGCCTGCGCCCGTAACCGCCGCCAAACGCCTCAGGCGACGCAGGAATCCACCTATCCCCCGCCTCTGCACCGGCCACCAGGGGAGTAGTACCGCCCGATTCCTACGAGGCCACCCCCGCAGAATGACACCCCTCATTAATACTATCGTACATAGTACTCTAGCGTGCTAAATCTCGCAAAAAATCAACCGACCCCCATATAGGGATCCCAGGCGATGGAGAGGAAAAATGCGGCGATGGTCATGATGCCGAGCATCAGCCAGAACGGCGGGTGGGTCGCCAGGATCAGCAAGGCCACCGCCATGAGCGGGATGCCGATCAGAAAGAAGGGGCGGCGGCGGCCCAGCGGGGTGCGGGTGCGGTCGCTGATGCGCCCGACGATGGGCTGCACCAGTGATCCCACCAGCGACCGCTCGTTGGAGAGCCGCCCCAGGTCATCGGGCGGCAGTCGGTAGGTAGCGAGGAAGAGGGGAATGCCCGTGGTCCAGAGGGCATAGACACATTGCGCGCCAAAGTTAGCGGCGCTGTAGCCGACGGCCTTGCCCAGGGGGAACGGCGTGCTTGGTGCCGTAGGGGGATGCCCGCCGCCAGCAAGGGCGCGTTGATGGGTTCTTCCACTGGAGCGGCCATGGTCCGATCCTCCTCAGTCGTTCGGGTCTAGAATAGATGAGTCAGAAACGCCTGTAAGGGTTTGTAGCGTGGGTGCGCGAAGTCGCCGGGGAGCAAGGCCCGCATAGCGTGGTCGAGCTGCGCCGTCAGGGTTTGCACTGCCGCCCGCCGCGGACCGTCCGTCGCCGGAGGCGTGAGGGGTGGTCCAATACGCAGGGTCAGGGTCCGCCGCAGCTACAAGTCCCGAGTGCCGGTCGCGCCCACTGGCAGCAGGGGCACACCCGTGTGCAGGCTCAGATGGGCGGCACCGGGTTCCAGCGGCAACAAATCGCCCTCCTGGGTTCCCAGATGCCCCTCGGGGCAGAGCAGGAGCGAGCCGCCGCGCTGCAGCACACTGCTCATCAGCCGCAGCGCAGCCACCGGCTGCGCCCGGTCCAGCGGGATCATCACGGCCAACGCTCGGATCAGGCGGACGCGCCAGGGGCTGCGCAGCACCGCCACGGCCTCGGCTAGACCATAAATCCGCGGTTCTGTGGGCAAGAAGACCAGGGTCAGCAAGGCTTCCGCCCAGCCGAGATGGTTGAGGCAGATGATAACAGGGGTCGACGGCACATACTCCAGGCCGAGTACGCGGACCCGGAACACCAGCCGAAAGAGGCAGCGGGCCAGCAGCCAGAGCAGTTTGATGGTCCAGCGGGCGGGGGCCGCCGCGCCGGGCTGGACGGCGACCTGCAATTGCGCGGGGGGCAGCGGGTGGGCGGGGGGTGGCCGATCGGCGCGTTGGGTTGCTAGGGTAGAATGAGCCATAAGGATCTCCTCTTGAATACGGGTTACTGCAACCACTATAGCACCGGGGTGCCCCCTAGTCATCAGCAGGATTACTTAATTGCGGACCCGGCGTGCCGCCCGATCAAGAGACTAAAAGGTAAGTAGTTTGGCGCTGTTGCAAGAAAAAGCAGGATCTGCTACAGTGGTCGGGCAACAGAAGCAACACCAGGGGCGGCAGGGCCATTGGACCAAGAGCACCCCTGCAAGTGGCGCCATTACGCACCCGCGAGCATCCTGCTCTGCGTCCGCTGGTGCCTGCGCTACGCGCTCAGCTATCGTGGCCTCGAAGAAATGAGGGCTGCGCGCGGCCTGCCGGTCGACCACCCCACCCTCGACTGCTGGGTGCAACGTTATGCTCCGGAACTTGAACAGCGTGTCCGTCCCCAACTCCCGTCCACCAACGACTCCTGGCGGGGGGATGAGACCTTCATCAAAATACATAGGGCGGGGGCGTACCTCTATCGTGCCGTGGATTCCGCCGGTAACACGCGGGACTTCGTGCTGAGCCCTTATCGCGATGGCCGCTCCGCTGCATACTTCTTCCGTAAACTGCTAGTGGGTCACATTGCAAACAACTGGGAATCACTCGGGACTTGTGGTATTCTCCTCCTAGGAGGATTGCACCCATGGGACGTTGCCCCACGACGGTCTTACGACCGGTTACTCCCGCCGAGTGGGCCGAACTCACGCGCTTGAGCCGGACCAAGAGTGCGCGCTTGGATCAGGTGCAGCGGGCCCAGGCCGTATTAGCGGTGGCGGCAGGGTCTCGCTTTACGACTGCGGCTCGCGCCGCCGGGTTCCGCAGTAGTTCGACGGTCTCGCAACTGGTCGAACGGTTCAACACGCGGGGATTGGGCGTGCTGATCACCGCGCCTGGGCGCGGGCGCAAACCCACCTACGCCAGCACGATCCGCTCTCGTATCCTCGCGACCCTCCGCCGCGCCCCCGATCCCGAACGCGATGGCACTGCCACCTGGTCGTTGCTGACCTTGCAGCAGGCGCTACGTACGGGGGACCCGCCCCTGCCGCGGTTGAGTGCCACGACCATCCGGCGGGTCCTTCATGAAGCGGGCTACTCCTATCAACGTACCCGCACCTGGTGCCCGACCGGCACCGCTCAGCGCGTCCGCAAAGCCGGGGTGGTCACCGTCGTGGATGAGCAAGCGGAGGAAAAAAAGACTCATCGAACTAGCCTATCAACGGGCCGAAAGCGCCGGGTTAGTGCTCTACTGTGAGGATGAAGCGGGACCGTACCAAGCGATTCCCCACCCGGGCCAGGGCTGGCAGCCGCAGGGGCGACCCCCGCACCAGCCGCATGAATACGTCCGCGGCGGGACCGCCAAGTTGCTCACCTTGTTCCGCCCGGCCACGGGCGGGCTACGGGCGCAAGGCGTAACGCAGACGACGAATGCGCTCTTGCATCCGTGGTTGAAGCAGGAACTCCTAGCGGTACTAACGGCGTTGCCGCCCCTCCCGCCCACGACGGGACCGGAAGGCACATGGGCATTCTGGTTAGGCCGGGAGCCGCACACCTCCTTACCCCCCTTGCGGCTGATCCTCGTGTGGGACAATTTGGCCGGCCATTGCACGCCTGAATTAGTCCTCTGGTTGTTCGCCCATGGGATCTTGCCCCTCTATACCCCGCTCAGTGGGTCGTGGCTGAATATGGCCGAGTCGGTGCAGCGGATTGTGATCCGCCGAGCGCTGGCGGGCCAGCAGTTCCAGACAGCAACTGAGGTGATCCGGCAATTGGAGGCGACGATCCGGGGGTGGAACGCGCACCCGACGCCGTTCGTCTGGAAGGGCAAACGCGATGAGCGGCGGCAGCGGGCGCGGCTGCGACGACTCGGCGGTTCCGGAGCCGCCGCAGATTCCCAGTTGTTTGCAATGTGACCCACTAGCACTATAGCCGCACATGCAAAAGTTGCCGATTTATGGAGAGGACGAAGGGAGAGGGGATGGTACTGGTGACGGTAATGGTGTCGGAGAGACCCATTGACGTGATACCAGGTCGAAAACCAATGTGTCGTGAAGACTAGGATCGACCGGAGAAAGGGTAAAGCGCAGACTGTCCATTGAGGTAATCCGCATCGCACCGATGTTTTGGGGGGGCGTATAAGTCTGA
>JBBSEL010000162.1:0-7202 GCA_038239755.1 Chloroflexia bacterium
CTACCGCGCCGGGCGGCTGGATCTGGCGCGGCTGGCGCAATTGCCCGGTGCCACTCAGGATGCCGCCTTCCGCCGCTTCTATGCCACCCTCGCCGGGGCTGCTGGACTGACCGGGGCGCATCTGCGGGCGGCGCGGCACCTGGCCGGGCCAACGGGCGCGCCGGGGCGCTGGATTGGGTGGCCTGGCGGGGTGGCCCTGGTGCGGGAATATGGCACGCTGGCCCTGGTGCTCTTCGATCCGCAGACCGGGACGCTTGATCTGGCGGCGGACGCGACCCGCTATCCCCTGCTGTTGGAACGCGGGGAATGGCCGGTCGGCGGGGGGCCACGGGCACGGCTGGGGCCGTGGGTGTTGCAGGTGGCGGTGGTGCCCGCTGGCGAGTTGTGGCCCAACCAGGGGCCTTGGACCGCCCTGTTCGATTGGGATGTGCTCTGCCCCGGTACGGATCCGGCGGGGCTGCTGCCCCTGGTGCTGCGGACGCGACAGGCGGGGGAGCGGCTGCCCCCGCTGGGGCTGGGTGGGCGCACGCGGCGGCTGCAAGACGTGCTGACCGAGGCCCACATTCCCCGGCGCGTGCGCGACTACCTGGCGCTGCTGGCGCGGCCCGGCGGCGAGGTGCTGTGGGTGCCGGGGCCGGGCGGGCGGCAGAGCGATGTGGCGAAGATCACCCCCGCCACCCGGCAGGTGCTGGTCATGCGCTTCCGGCGGGATTGACAAACCTCCGCCTGCCCGGTACTATACGAGACAAGAAGGCCAGCGCGGGCGGGCTGGCCCCTGGACGGACGACCTATCTAACGAATCTAACTCTGCTGGAGGAGCACGTATTCATGTGGTACGACACGGCGATTGACCATGTGCTGATTGACGAGGCCACTTTACAGGCGAAGGTGGTCGAACTGGGCGAACGCATCACTGCCGATTACCGGGGAGTGGCGGGGCGCGTGCTGCTGGTCGGCGTGCTGAAAGGGGCGCTGACGTTCATCGTGGACCTGTCCCGCGCCGTCGATCTGCCGGTCGAGATCGATTTCATGGCGATCTCCAGCTACGGGGCGGCCACCCAGAGCAGCGGTGTGGTCCGCATCCTCAAAGACCTGGAACTGCCGATTGAAGACCGCCATGTACTGGTGGTCGAAGACATCATCGACAGCGGCCTGACCCTGACCTATATCCTCGAAAACCTGCGCAACCGCAACCCGGCCAGCCTGAAAATCTGTTCGCTGCTGAACAAGCCGAGCCGCCGCAAGGTGGATGTGCCGGTAGACTACGCCGGGTTCGATATCCCCGATGAGTTCGTGGTTGGCTACGGCCTGGATTTCGGCCAGATCTATCGTAACCTGCCCTTTGTCGGCGTGCTCAAACCCGAAATGTACGAGCACCACGAGTAGCGCGGCGGGACTCTTGTGTCGGGCTGCCGCTGCCTCAGCGCAACCGGTGGCCTATCGCCCGGATCGCGCCGATCAGCGGCAGGCCCAGCGCGGAATAGAGTTGGGTCAGCAGGATCACCGCCACGCTCACGTAGGGGCTGATCACGCAGAGCGCCGCGCCCAGGGCATACATCACCTGCAAGACGATGATACGCCGCTTCATCGCCCAGCGTATCTCACTCGTCACCTCGTCGCGCACAAACCCGGCCTGCAACGCATATTGCCAGGTGGCGAACAGCCACACGCCGAGGAGCAGGATATTCAGCCAGTAGATAATCAGCGCCAGTTCGTAGTTCATGAACTCGGCCAGCAGCCCGGTCGAAAACGGGATCACCGAGACGGTGAGCAAAAAGCCGATATGGAGCCAGGTGAGATTGCGATTGCCGTGTTCCAGTTGGTCTAGCTGCGTCTGTTGCCCGATCCAGAAGATGCCGAGGGTCAGAAAGCTCATCAGATAGGCGAGCACCCGTGGGGCCAGCGCCAGCAGGCTGGTCCACAACTCGCCGTTGTTATGGACATTTTCGATGGCGGGCAGGCGCAGATCCAGCACCAGCAGCGTCATCGCGATAGAAAACACCCCGTCGCTTAACCCGGCCAGCCGTTCCAGGCTTTGCCCGGCGATGCGGTTATAAATCCGATCTATGCTATTACTCCTGAAGCCCGTATCAAAATTTGGCCTGCCGGGCGGGGGTCACCCTGCCCATCCTCGCCGCTGCTATTTTACATCATCTCGGTGGCGGCGGAGACCCGGCCCTGATTACGGGGCGGAAATACATCTAAGCGGTGGCCTCGTGCGTCATATATAGAGGACGCGCAATGTTGCTCGTGCTCGTTTGCTTCCCGCGTAACGTCGGCGCGAAACGAGCATTATATCTGGTAGAACGTCGGGGTAGGCCACCCCACGGTATGCTAGTTGCTCTTGCACCAGGACAGCTAGACCGGGTTTTTTGACACCACTTTGGCTCCTCTGGTATAATTGAGTGTCTAGGCTCTACTGACTCTCGTGGACCGCGTATTTCGGCCCTGGAGTCGGGGGGCACTGTTATGTTCGCCGCGCCATGTTCGTGTCGCAGGCCCGGTATTTAAATGCGACAAAATCCTGCCCACTCGAACCGGTTTATACCAACCACGCTCCGCAGCGGAGGCGGTCTGGAGGATTATCTATATGGGAGACAATAAGTGGCTCCGCAACAGCTTCGTCTACGTCATCATTATGGTGGCTGTATTGGTGTTGTTGTTTGCAGTATTGCAGCCGGGCAAACCTCAGCAGGAGATGAGCATCTCTGAGGTAACGACTGCTGTGCGCGCTGGTGAAGTCGACACGATCGTCGCGCATGAAGACAGTAACGAAATCGACATCAAGTTCAAAGATCCCAGCAAGCCCATGCGGACCGCGACCAAAGAGCCGCAGCAGGCGATTGATGAGATTTTGCTGGCGCAGGGTATCACGGCAGATAAGCTGCCCAATATTCGCGTCGAGAAAGCCAACTCGTGGGGTGGCCTGTTAAGCACCCTCGGCTTTATCCTCCCCACGCTCTTCTTGATCGGTGTGTTTGTCTTTATGATGCGCCAGGCGCAAGGGACGAATAACCAGGCGTTGAGCTTCGGCAAGAGTCGGGCACGGCTGTTCATGGGCAACAAGCCCACGATCACCTTTGCCGACGTGGCGGGCGTGGAGGAAGCGAAGCAAGAGCTGGCTGAAGTGGTCGAGTTCTTGAAGTACCCCGACAAGTTCGCCGCGCTGGGGGCACGTATCCCCCGTGGGGTGCTGCTGGTCGGCCCGCCGGGTACCGGCAAGACCCTGCTGGCCCGCGCCGTGGCCGGTGAAGCCGGGGTGCCGTTCTTCAGCATCAGCGGTTCCGAGTTTGTCGAAATGTTCGTCGGTGTCGGCGCGAGCCGCGTGCGTGACCTGTTCGATCAGGCCAAGCGCAACGCCCCCTGTATCATCTTCGTGGACGAGATCGATGCCGTGGGCCGCCAGCGCGGCGCGGGCCTGGGTGGCTCGCACGACGAGCGTGAGCAGACCTTGAACCAGATCCTGGTCGAGATGGACGGCTTCGACAGCCAGACCAACATCATTGTCGTCGCCGCCACCAACCGCCCCGACGTGCTCGACCCGGCGCTCTTGCGTCCCGGTCGTTTCGACCGCCAGGTCGTCCTTGACCGCCCCGACATCAAGGGCCGCATGGCAATCCTGGGTGTTCATACCCGGGGCAAGCCGCTGGAGAAAGGTGTGTTGCTGGAGACGCTGGCGAAGCAAACGCCGGGCTTCTCTGGGGCTGACCTGGAGAACCTGGTCAACGAGGGCGCGATCCTGTCGGCCCGCCGCAACCGCAAGACCATCGGCATGAACGAACTGGAAGAAGCGATTGACCGCGTCATCGCCGGGCCGGAGCGCAAGAGCCGGATCATCAGCGACCGCGAGAAGTCGATCACCGCGTACCATGAAGTCGGTCATGCTGTCGTGGCCCGGATGCTGGCGAACGTGGACCCGGTCCACAAGATCAGCATCATCGCCCGTGGCATGATGGGCGGCTACACCCGCGTGCTGCCCGGCGAAGACCGCTACATGATGACCAAGAGCCAGTTCAAGGACATGATGGCCTTTGCTCTGGGCGGCCACGTCGCCGAGGAACTGATCTTCAACGAGATCACCACCGGCCCGTCGAACGACATCGAACGGATCACCGATATGGCCCGGCGCATGATCACCCAGTACGGCATGAGCAAGAAGCTCGGCCCCCTGGCCTTCGGGCGCAAGGAGGAGCTGATCTTCCTGGGCCGCGAAATCAGCGAGCAGCGCAACTACTCGGACGAAATCGCCTACGAGATCGACAAGGAAGTGCGCGCCCTGGTGGACGAGGCGTACAACCGCGCCCGCGAAATCCTCACCACCTATAAGGAGAAGCTGATCGAGATCAGCGAGCTCCTCATTCAGCGCGAAACGCTAGAAGGCGTGGAATTCGAGACGCTGTTCGAGGGCATTCCGCGGCCTGAGCCGCACTCGATGGAGCCTCGGGGGCGCATCAGCCAACCCGAAGAGGCGATCCGCCGCCTGGCCCCGACCCCCGGTCCCGGCCTCCCGGCCCCCGGCATGGCCTCCATCATCGACCCTGACGGCACCGAGGTCAACTGGTAAGGGTTACACCCCTGGTTGTGCAAGTAGATACGTAGAGCAAGGCGGAAACATGAGAATGTTTCCGCCTTGTTTATTCTTTCGGTATTGTAAGTATCTCGCCACCCTTGTGCGTTGTGCCTGTGTTCGGTTGTATGGTAGAATAACCGCGTACTCTGCTGCTGCGGTGGCGGGGATACGCAGGACGGGAGGCAGGATGCTATGCAGGTTGGGCCTTACACATTTGACGACGAACTCCGCATCCGCCTGGAACTGTTAGCTC
The DNA here is from genome assembly GCA_038239755.1 of Chloroflexia bacterium. GTDB lineage: Bacteria > Chloroflexota > Chloroflexia > QHBQ01 > JAICKM01 > JBBSAN01. The sequence continues at coordinate 4,824 of JBBSEL010000162.1, forward strand.
GGGGAGCGGGCCAGCTTCAGCAGGCCGGGGTCTACAGCAGCGCGGCGGGTCAGGCGATCCAGAAAGAACTACACGACCTGTTCGTCTGCCACAGCGCTGGCATCCAGGGCAACAGCATGACCCTGCCCCAGGTACGTGCCGTGGTCTATGACCATGCCGTGCTGGAAGGCCCCACCCGCCACGCGCAAATCGAAGTCGTCAACCTGGCCCATGCGCTGGAATACGTGACCATGCTGGCCGAGGACGAACTCCCCCTGACCGAGCGCCTGATCCGCATCATGCACGCCCTGGTCATGCGCGGGCTGCTGCCGCCGGATGAGGAGCCAGGCGCGTACCGCAACGCCGATCTGCCTGACCTGGCCTATGGCCCGCCTGCCGCCTACGCCGTGACCGGCGAAATGGGCAGCTTTGCCCGCTGGCTGGCGACCAAGCCCGAAGCCCCCGGCTATGAGCGGGATGCCCTGGTGCGCGCCGCCGTGGCTCATACCTGGCTGCTGACCGTCCACCCGTTCATCAACGGCAACGGGCGGGTGGCCCGCCTCCTCCTGAACCTGATCCTCCTCAAAGCGGGCTACCCCATCGTCGTGCTCAACACCGACGACCGCGCCCGCTACCTGGCCGCCCTCGAAGCCGCCGGTCGCCACCACGATCTCACCCCCACGCTCACCCTCCTTGCTGACCGACTCAGCGACTCGCTGGCGCTGTATTCGCGGTTTGCGTAGTGTTTAGATCCCTCAACCCGACTATTAAGCAGTAGCCATCCTCCCTAAAATGAGAGGTAATTCTTATGTCGGATACGATTAATATCTTCGTGTCTTCAAACATTACCTTTGAGGCCTTCATCCGCGAGTTGGAGATCCTGCTAGAGATCCAATTAGTCTCATACACTAAGGGGCACAATAACTGGCATGAATTTTTAAGTCCTGAGGTACGAATAGTGGTGCTAGCACACGAACTCGAAAATGACGAAGATTACGATTTTGCGGATTACCCTTATCAAATTACAATATGGGGAATTGAGGATAGGAATGTGGCCGAACGAGTCAGGCGCAGAGAAGCTTATGCCCGTTCAACTTTTGAAAGGCTTAAGTCAACACAGAAATATGATCTTGTGATGTGGGATAACCTAGAAGTTAGATTAGCTGAATATCACGCCACTGAATAGATTGTTCAAGGGTTTAACCTCTAATGCATCACGCATCACGTTTCACGTACTACACATATCCCGCCAGATGTGCTATAATAGGGGCAGATTATCACCTGGCGGGAGACAATGCGGCTCAAACACCTCACACTTCAAGGGTTCAAAACCTTTGCCACGAAGACGGAATTCGCCTTCGACGGCAACATCACGGCGATCATCGGCCCGAACGGCAGCGGCAAATCGAACGTCGCCGACGCGCTGCGCTGGGTGCTGGGCGAGCAGAGTATGCTCACCCTACGCGCCCGCAAGAGCGATGACCTCATTTTCGCCGGGTCCACCCGCCGCCCCGCGCAAAGCCTCGCCGAAGCCACCGTCACCCTCGACAACACTGAGCGCTGGCTGCCCATCGAATACAACGAAGTGACGATCAGCCGCCGGATCACCCGCAGCGGCGACAGCGAATATTACATCAACCGCAGCCGGGTGCGCCTGAAAGATGTGCAGGAGTTGGTCGCCTCGGTCGGCCAGAGCTTCATGGTGGTGGGGCAGGGGTTGAGCGACGAAGTGCTGAGCCTGCGCCCCGAAGAACGGCGGGCGCTGTTCGAGGAAGCCGCCGGGATCCGCCCCTTCTTCGCCCAGCGGGAAGACGCGATGCGCCGCCTGGGCCGCACCGAGGACAACATGGTCCGCGTGGGCGACCTTGTGGCCGAGCTAGAGCCGCAGTTGCGCCACCTGGAACGGCAGGCAAAGAGTGCCCGCGAATACAACCAGGTCGAATCCGAACTCCACACCGCGCTGGATGGCTGGTATAGCCACCTCTGGCAGCAAGCCCTGGTCGAGTACAGCGCTGCCGAGCGTGACGAACACGCCGCATTGGCCGAACGGGACCGTGCCCGCGCCACTGTCGCCGCCGCCGAAACTGCCCTGCTAGATGCGCGCCAGGCCGGGCACCACCTCCAGGCCGAACTCGATACCCTGCTGGCCGAGGAGAGCGTCCTGAGCCGCGCCCAGGATGCCGCCGACCGCGCCCTGGCTGTGCATACCGAACGGCGCGCCGCCCTGGATCGCCAGCGCGCCGCCCTGGCCGCCGAGGTCGAAGCCGGGGCCGGGATCGTCGCCGGGGCCGCCGCACAACTGGCCGCACTGGAAGCGGATCAGGCGCAGGCGACGGGCAACGAAGGCGCGCTCCGCAGCCGCGTCCGCGAAGCCGAAGCCGAGTTGACCGCTGCCGTCGA
>JBBSEL010000163.1:0-7198 GCA_038239755.1 Chloroflexia bacterium
GAAAATCGGGTCACCCATGGAGGTCAAGTGGGGAACAGCCCCCATTTTCTGGACCAAAATTCAGCAGCACGGTCATGATTGGCCCAAATTTTGGCTCCAGTGGGGAGGATTTTCCGGTCGATTCATTAAGTTGACAATACCCCCGATTTTCATGCGGCGTTGTGCGGCCTGCCGCATGGACGGCTGACCTGAAAATAGCGTCCAGATCAGTTGTAGAGCCTGTTGGACGCGACCATTTTCATCCCGGAGGGTGCCGCCGCGGCGGCATGGCGACTGTCAAGTTAACGATCCAGGCGAAAAATCCGCCCCACTTTCGCCCCAAATTTCCCCGATTAAGGCGATGATCCTCCAATTTAGGGACTGAAAATAGGGTTCGTTCCCCACTTTGCTGCCAAGAATGACCCTATTTTGGGTTAACTTGACAGTACCCTGCCCGGCGCTACCTACATATGCCCAGGCGCGTGCCACCAGCCGGGCAGGACCGCGACGGGTGGCACGGGTGCGGGGCCGGAGAGGTCCGGCAGCCGCGCGGCAGGTTTATCGGCAGCCGCTACGGCCCGACCGGGGTTGGCTCCGGGGGGCGTGGGGTCGGCGCAGGCCCCGGCGACCCCAGCGTGCGGGTGCCCGCGTTCATGGCCCGCAGGAACAGCCAGGCGGCGACCACTCCAACGCCCACCCACGAGATCCCCATGAGGCCCAGGGCCACGGTCACATTGGTGTTGCTGGTGAAGGCCTGCGCAAACCCGGCCAGGTAATCCTGGCTGGCCGCCTCGACCGCAAACACCAGCGGTCCATAGTATAGGGTGGCCCCCACCACCAGGAACGCGGTCGCCAACCGATAGGCCGCTACATCATCATCCACCCGCCGCGACAGCTTGACCGCGAGGGCGAACAACAGGAACATGGCCGCGAGCGATCCGGTGAGCGGAAAGGCCATACTAGCGACCAGGTTTGGCTCGAAGAAGATCAAACTCAGGCCGAAGGTGATCAACAGCAGCGCGTCGCGCAAGAGCAGGTACGACATCCACCAGACATCGGCCCCCAGGCGCAGGCCCATGCGCCGCAACGTCCGCAGCACATAGGGGCGGGCCAGGTGCAGCATGAGGGCCATCGTCCATAGAGCGGGTAAGAAGGCCACCAGCGTTGCCACCAGCCATTGCGATCCACCCTGGTTCAGGGCCTGGGTAACTGCCGTGCTGACATCATCCGCTGTCAAGGGCGCGACGCTCTGGGTCAAGGTTTGCGTCGCCGTAATGACTTGATCCGGGGTCATGGGAGTGCTCCTTCCTTAGTTGTTTACGGTGGGTTCCGGGACGTCGGCCCGACCGCCGGTGAGCAGGGTGTAGCCAGCCGCGACTGCACCCAGGATGGCGAGTAAGGCGACGGAGAGATAGGCCAGGCCTATCGCCCAGGTGGGATTGCTGCTCGTCACCAGGAACTTGCTCAAATCCGCGAGGGAGCCGGTAGCGACCGCATTGAACTGGACGCCCAGGATGAACGGGACGTAGTAGAAAAGCGCGCCCAGCCCCAGCAAGGTCATGACTAGCCGAAAGTCGCGCAGGTTGTGATCGGGATCGCCCACCAGTTTGACCAGCAGCACCCCGAACAGCGAGACGGCGGCCAGGCCCCCGGTCAGCGGCAACTGGTCGCCCACGACGACGTCGGGGAAGAAGAACATGAAGCTCATCACGACGCCGGTGACGATCAATAGATCGCGGGTGGCGACATAGATCAGCCAGAGCAAGTCGGCCCCCAGTCGCAGAGTAAACCGATCGATCATCTCCAGCACGTAAGACCGCCCCAGGTGCAGGCCCAGAATGGCGAGCCAGATGACGGGCAGCATGGCGGCCAGCGTTCCTTCCAGGAACTGTTCCAGTCCGGCATTGATCCCCGTAACGATGGCACCGGTCAAAGCATCAACTGACACAGGAGTACCTCCTTACTGAATTGAGAACAGCGCGCCTCAGAGACGTTGTAAGGGTGCCACCACCGGCTCTCCCTCCGCCACCTTGATGGTCGGGCACAGATAGGACAGATCGCAGCGCAGGCACCGCCCCGCCTCACGCCGCGCCTGTTCTTCGGTCAGGCCAGTGGCAAACTCCACGGATCGATCACGGGCCGCCCCCCCATTCTGTAAGGGCATCGCCGCCCGGGCGGTAGGCCGCAGGTCCAGGGTGATTCTGCCGTTGGGCGGTAGCGTCGAAGCGGTCTGCAATTCGTCCTCCGGCAATTCGCGCACCTGGCGGAGTGAGAACTTGCGGAGGGAGGTATGGATGGATCGGGCCGCTTGCCGGCCATGGGCGGCGGCCTGGATGATCGACTTCGGCCCGTAGGTAACGTCCCCGGCGGCAAACACGCCGGGCGCGCCGGTCGCCAGCGTCGTCGGGTTGATCAGCAGCCCGCCCCACGGCGCGACGCCGACGCTGGTGCCTTCGGGCAGGAAGGATGGGTCGGGAGCTTCGCCGATGGCGATGAGGATGGTATCCACCGGCAGATCGAACTCTGCGCCGGGCACGGGCACGGGCTGGCGGCGCCCGCCGTCCGCCGGGTCCCTCAACTGCAGCCGCTGGCAGCGCACCCCGCGCACCTGGCCGGCTTCCCCCAGAATCTGGACGGGCGCGACCAGTTCGTGAAGGTGGATGCCTTCGGCCAGCGCGGCCCGCACTTCCTCGGCCTGGGCGGGCATTTCGGCCTGGCTGCGCCGATAGAGGAGGTGGACGCTGCGCGCCCCGGCCCGCGTGGCGGAACGGGCCGCATCCAGCGCGGTGCTGCCGCCGCCCACGACGGCCACGTCCCCCGCCAGCCGGGTCGCCGGGTCCAGGTTAAAGTCCTTGAGGAACGTGGTCGCCGGAATGACGCCGTGCCGCACATCCTCGCCGGGCACCCCCAACCGTTGGCTGCGCTGGGCCCCCACGGCCAGCAGCACGGCCGCATATTGCGCCTGTAGCTCATCCAGCGTAATGTCGCGGCCAATCGCGGTATTGAGGCGGATCTCCACGCCCAACTCCCCCAGCGCTGCAATGTCGCGCGTCAATTCAGCGCGCGGCAGCCGGTATTCGGGAATGCCGATGGCCATCATGCCCCCGGCGACCGGCAGGGCATCGAAGACGGTCACACCGTAGCCCCGGCGGGCCAGGTAGTAGGCGGCGCTGAGACCGGTGGGACCGGCTCCCACGATTGCCACGCGTTCAGGATAGTGCTGCTTGGGTGGGGTGACTTTGCGCTGGCGCGGGGTGCCATGATCCATGGCGAACCGCTTCAGATCACGGATAGCGATGGGGGCATCAAATTCGCCCCGCCGGCAGACAGCCTCACAGGGCGCGGTGCAGACCCGCCCGCAGATCGCGGGGAAGGGGTTGGGTTCGGAGGCGACCTGTAAGGCTTCGTCGTAGCGGCCCTCGGCGATCAGGCTGACATACAGCCCGGCATTGGTGCCGACCGGACAGGCCGCCTGGCAGGGGGCCCGCAGGTCTTCTTTGCGTTCGCCCAGCCAGGACCGGGAGCTTTGCCAGGGCGCCTGCCGTTCGGCCACATGCCAGGCATGGCCCGCGCCCCAGGCGGTGTCGCCCGGTTCCTCGGGGGTTGCCCGCGTGTAGGCATCGAGGGGTTGCCAACCCTGCTCCGGCGGCAACGCTGTGACAAGGCCGCGCGCGCCGAACGTTACGTTGGGCACGCCGCTGGCAATGGTAATCGCATTGGTGGGGCATTCCTGGGCACAGACCTGGCAACCCACACACGCGGCCACCTGCACCGGGAACAGCATCATCCACGGGCGGGTGCCGGACGGGCCGGGGACCGGGCTGGCCCGTTCCGGCCCCTGGCCGATCGTACCGTCGCCCGAGGGGCGGGTCATATCCAGGCAGCGCACCGGACACAGGTCCATGCAAATACCGCAATTAATACACGTTTGCTCGTTCACCTGAAAACGATAGGCCATGTCGCCCTCCTTCCTTCCGCTGGTGGCCCGCCACTCGGTCCCGGTGGTCTGACCGTTTCGGTACACCGCTCGTTACCTCTGCACTAGCGCCCGACAAGAACCAGACGCCCTCCTGCGAGGAATGGGGCACCGGACCGCCGGCAGTACTATCCGCTCATTTTATTAAGTGTAGGCGAGACAGGTGACAATAGCGGTAGAAACAGGTGACAGATCGGTGAACACGGGCTGATCAAACGTGGGCGTCGCCCGCCTGAGGCGCGAAGAGAAACCAGGTGGCCCCCCGATCGGTGATCCTCGGATGGGGGGCAGCCCCGCGCGCAGGTGGGTGCCCTGTGGTTATTCTAGCACTCGCAGCGGGCACGCGCATCAGGGGTACCCGCCAATAAATGGCGGGTACCCGCCAGCCTTCTCAGGGGTACCCGCCATTTATTGGCGGGTACCCGCCAGTCCTCACCCCAGTTTTGTTGAGCGCTCGAAACGATCGTCGCCCCCCTGTAGGTAGGGGATACCGGCCCGCCGCTAGCGCCCTCGTGGTTACTATACAGGGGCCCGCCAGGCCGATCGCATAGCGGGTGGACGAAAGCAAACGCTGGGTGATAATTTGCTCCTCGTGCTACTTCTGACGCCAGCCGTTCACCCGCTATGCGCCTTGTTACCGTTTGTTCACCGGCGTCCATCGGGATTTTGACCGGGCCGTGCCATAATTACAGATATAATGATCCCAGGAATTCGGCCCTCTCCCACTTGTGGTGAAGCGGTTCCGCCTGGACGCCCGTAGACCCGGTACCTCGTCTGGCTCTGGAAAGCCGCGCCTGCTGCACCCGGCCGGCTTACGGCCCTTCTCGGATCGATGCCGGGAGCGCGGGGACGCGGAAGGTGGCGACATTATTGGGCACCTAACACCCCCTCCGATCCCCAGCCGCGCGCCCGACAGACGCGGCAGGAAGGTGGACCGGATCACTGGGTCGCCAAGCGCGCGGCCATAGCCGCCCAAAAAGACCAGGGCGCGGGCGAAGCCCCGTTCAAACACCTGGAGCGCCGTGTACGTCTGGGTCTGGACTTGGTGGGCGGGCAAGGCGGTCCGCGCGGGGCCGTCACCCAACAAGATTAACGGCGCGAGATGCGTGAGTAAACTGCCGCTTTCAAGGGCGGTCCCTCCGGCTGAAGCAGACCATGAGCCCCGCCCCGTCCCGGTTCATCACCGGGAACACGGCAGAGAGGGCGGTGCAGCGGATTGGACCGGATTGGTACCCCCGCAGCTACCCGCTCTCGAATTCAGCTGATGCAGGGCAGTAGCGCACAAGCCGCCCGGTGCGGCCGACAGCTGGGGTTAGTAAAGGCCTCTTTTATCAAGCTATGGGGGTGCTATGACTGAGCATCATGGGGCTGAACATTTCAGGGCGGCTACTGAACATATAGAGCTGAACACCACCAGCGCGATTATCCCGACGATGTGGTGGCCTCAGTCCTGGCCGACGTGAGCATTCTGGCCGGGCAGCTCGCGCCGTCGAGTATTGCCCGCTATCGGGGCGACGTGGCGGCCTATTTGCGTTGGTGTGTGAACACAGGAGTACCGCCTGCGCAGGCCTCTTCTCTAGCTCGTTGGCGCACCGTGCCGGCTCAGGAGACGACCTACAGCCCCCACACGATAATCGGATGCTGGCCGCCGTCAAACGGTTGGTCAAGGAAGGGGGCCGCCCAGGGGGTGCCCGACCTCGACGCTGACACGGCGGGCCAGTTCGCCGGGGTCGGCGGGGTGAAGGTCAGCGCCCTCCGGGAGCGGCAGCGAGCACACGGGCGCACGCGGATCAGCCCTACCGAGATGCGCCGCCTGTGTGAGGCGCCGGACCCCCCCACCCTGCGCGGATTGCGCGATCGGGCGCTGCTGGCGGTATTGGCCTCGAGTGGGGTCCGCATCAGCGAGGCGTGCGGCCTGCTGGTCGGTAATGTCTACGCCCGCGATGGTGGGCACTTCGTCCGGGTGTTGGGCAAGGGCCAGGCGGTCACCCGCGAGGCCCCGCTCTCTCTCGAAGCCTATCAGGCGGTTCACGGCTGGCTCACCGCGCGGCCCGTCCTCAGCGCCTTTGTGTTCACCGGCTGGGCAGGGCGCGGGGCTGGACGCGCCAGCGCGGCACCGCTCACGTCAGCAGGAGCCTGGCAGATTGTGACGGGCTACGCACAGGCCCTGTGGGTTAGAACACGTCAAGCCGCATGACTTCCGGCGGTTCGTCGGCACGCCACGGGCGGCCCGCGATCTCCGCCACGCACAGAAGGCCCTCGGCCACAAGCGGATTGATACCACGGCCCAGCACTACGTCCTCGATGAATTGGCCCCCGGTCTAACGGATAATCTGTACTGAGGGCGGCCATAATGGCCCATAGTGGGCACACGAGAGGGCGATCATGGCAGCAGATGAGGGCAAGGTCCGGGCGGCTTAATCACGTGAAGATGCCCCGGCGCTGTTGTGAGCGACGCCGAGGCCATGAGCACCCACCACCTCATTGAAATAGGAGCAAAGTCATGAGTACTCGAAAACAGTATACCCTAGCTATTGTGCAATCAGCGGGCTATCCAGGTTTGGATTCTACGAAGTGAACATCATAATCCAGGTCGAAGGCTAATTGGATGGGGTCTGGGGCGGGCAAGTGAATGCGCGTGCCCGCCAGACTGCTCAGGGGACTAAAGCGAATCACCACCTGCGCCCCATCCTGCTCGACCACGGCGGGACTGTTCGCCGCCACCCGCACCAGGTATTTGGGGCGCTGGAGCGCTTGGGCCATCGTCGCCTGCGGGGTGGTCACGCGCTCCTGGAGCCACGCGCTCGCCCATTGCACGAAATTGGCCGCAAACAACGTCAGCGCCACCTGGATTTGCATCCCCACCGCACTCCGGCTCCACAAATGCTGCACTTTGAACACCGTTTTCTCCTGCTTGAAGCCCGCTTCAATGGTCTGGTTACAAAGGATAAATTCTGCCTGACCCGCTGGACGACCCTTCCCCTGTCCTGGTGGCGCCGCCCTTTCCGCTTACGGACCTAATCGTGTAGCGTCTGCATTCTCCGGGGACCCCGACTCTCCCCGGAGGATCCATGGCTAACACTTGGCTGGTCCAGCGCACTCTGTCCCCGCGGCCTGACGGCCAGCGCCGCTGGGATACTGCGTATCAACTGCTCGCTCAGTGGACCCGCGAGCACGATCCCGAGCGGGCTATCCCGCCCGCTGCCCCTCAGGAGGTTCTTGCTGGAAATCGCGCTCTATGCC
>JBBSEL010000164.1:0-7163 GCA_038239755.1 Chloroflexia bacterium
TATTGAAGCGCCCCGGCGCGGTGGCGTCGTCGGCCTGGAAGGTGCGCAGGCCCAGGCGGATCGCGTCGAGGGGGCAATCGGCCCCCCAGGCGGCGGCGGCGGCGGCCAGGCTGTTGCTGATCTGGAAGGGGATCAGCCCGCCATAGGTGGCCGGGATCTCGTTCACGCGCAGCAGGGCCGTTTCCTGGCTGCCCTCGGCCAGGGTGATCACATTGTCGCGCAGGAAGACGGCGCGGCCCCCACTCGCCAGGTGGCGCGAGAGCACCCGCCCCTGCGGGTTGCTGCCGAAGAAGATCACCCCGCCCGTGCTGGCCGCCGCCATCGCCGCGACCAGCTTGTCCTCGGCGTTCAAGACCGCATAGCCGCGCTTCGCCACGCTTTCGACCGGCACCTGCTTCACCCGCGCCAGGGCCTCCGCGCTGTCGATTCCGTCCAGACCGAGGTGATCGTTGCTGACGTTGGTGACGACGGCGACCTGGCACAGGTCCCAGCCCAGCCCGTTGCGCAGGATGCCGCCCCGCGCCGTTTCCAGCACGGCGATCTCGACATCGGGGTGCTGGAGCACCGCCTGGGCGCTGCGCGGGCCGCTGCAATCGCCCTTCACCCGCAGCTTGCCGTTGAAATAGATGCCGTCGGTGGTGGTCATGCCCACGTACTTGTGCATGGTGGCGAAGATCCCGGCGATCATGCGGGTCACGGTGGTTTTGCCGTTGGTGCCGGTGATGGCGATCACCGGGATGCGGTAGGGTCGCCCGTCGTCAAAGAGCATGTCTACCACCGCCTCGCCCACCGGGCGTGCCCGGCCCTCGGAGGGGGCGATGTGCATCCGCAAGCCGGGGGCGGCGTTCACCTCGACAATGCCGCCGCCCTGTTCGTCCAGCGGGCGGCGGATCGAGCGGCAGACCACATCCACCCCGGCGATATCCAGCCCCAGTGTGCGGGCGGCCAGCACGGCTATCGCTGCGTTGTCGGGGTGTACGTCATCGGTCACGTCGGTGGCGGTGCCTCCGGTGCTGAGGTTGCTGTTGTCGCGCAGCAGTACCTCCTGCCCGGCACCAGGCACGCTCTCCCAGGTGAGATTTTGCTTGGTCAGGGTGAGCAGCGCCGCGTCGTCCAGGCGGATGCGGGTCAGGGCGCTGCCGTGCCCGTGGCCGCGGCGCGGGTCCTCGTTGACCATCGTCACCAGTTCGCGGATGTTGTGCTTGCCGTCGGCGACGACCATCGCCGGGCGGCGCTGAGCAGCGGCCACCAGCCGGTCGTTGACCACCAGCAGGCGGAAATCCTGCCCCGGTAGGTAGCGTTCGATGATCACCTGGCTGTCATACTCGAAGGCGAGGGTGACAGCGGCGATCACCTGCTCTTCGGTTTCGAGATTAACGCTGACCGCTTTGCCCTGGTTGCCGTCTTTGGGCTTGACCACCACCGGCAGACCGACCTGCTCGGCAGTATCCCACGCTTCCGCCAGCGTCTCGATGACATATCCCTTGGGTACGGGCACTCCCACGCGGGCCAGGAGTTCTTTGGTCAGTTCTTTGTCCTGGGCGATCTCCACCGAGAGGTTGGGGGTCTTAGACGTTTCGCTGGCCTGGATCCAGCGGGCGTGCGTGCCCTGGCCCAGTTGCACCAGGCTGCGCCGGTCGGTCAGGCGCATGACCGGGATGCCCCGCCCCCGCGCCGCGTCCACAATCGCCAGGGTGCTGGGGCCGAGCATGTTGTCCTCGGCCACGGTGCGGATCTGGTCGATTTCGGCCTTCAGGTCCAGGGTCTGGGGTGGGTCGGCGGTGATCGCGGCCACCAGCCGCAGGGCCAGGGCCACGGCCATCTTGCCCGCCTCTTCGTCTTTGTAGTCTACCACCACGCGGTACTCGCCGGTGCGCCCGGTGCCCCGTGTGCGCCCGAAGCCCACGTCCATCCCGGCCAGCGATTGGAGTTCGAGCACGATATGCTCAACAATATGCCCCATGTAGGTGCCCTGGCGCAGCCGTTCGAGGAAGCCGCCGGGTCGCCCCTCCGAGCAACGATGCTCCCACAGGGTCGGGATCGCCGCCGCCAGCCGCTCGGTGAAGTCGGGGATTTCGTTGCTGGGCAATTGCTCAAAGTGGCCGATATCAAGCCAGACTTCGAGGACCGGGCGGTAGGCCCAGATGTTGGGGCCGCTCAACACACGGATGCGCTGGACTTCCATAATAACATGCTCCTGTTGGGTGGGCAGTAGGCACGCGGGCGCGGGGCCTGCGTTCGTTCCCTAGCATACCATGTCGGGGGGGAGGGGTCAAGGCTGCCCCGGCGGCGAGGGTCGCCGGGTCGTTGCCGCCGATCCCGGCCTGTGGTATAATCCACAGGCGTGGTGCCCGAAAAGAGTAGGCCGGTGTAAGTTGTAGAGGAGAGTCATGCCAAACGAACAGCAACATTCCCCTGCGACGGACCCGGCGGTGGCCTGGGCCGAGACTCCGGCGCTGCGTGTGCTGGGCCAGCGTGATCAACCCGCCCCCGACGCGCCCAGCATTTCGGTCTTTTTCCCGGCCTACAACGACGGCGGGACCATCGCCAGCATGGTGCTGGAAGCGCTGCGGACCTGCGCCCGGCTGACCGATGACTACGAAGTGATCGTCGGGGACGATGCCAGTAGCGACTACACCGCCGAGGTGCTGGACGACCTGGCCGCGCACTATCCCCAGGTGCGGGTGTTGCACCACCCCCGCAACCTGGGCTACGGCGGCAACGTCCGCAGCGGCTTTGCGGCGGCGACCAAAGAACTTGTCTTCTACACCGATGGCGACGGCCAGTTCGACCCGCGCGAACTGGCCCTGCTCTACCCGAACATGACCCCCTACGTGGATATTGTGCAAGGCTACAAGATCGAGCGCAACGACCCGCTGGTGCGGATCGTCATCGGCAAGGTCTATCACTGGACGGTCAAGCTGTTGTTTGGCCTGCGGGTGCGCGACACCGACTGCGACTTCCGCCTGATCCGCAAGAGCGCGCTGGATCGCTTCCAACTGAAGTCCACCAGCGGCACGATCTGCGTAGAACTGGTGAAGAAGCTCCAGGACACCGGGGCGCACTTCGCCGAGGTGCCGGTCCACCATTATCACCGTGTCTATGGGCGCAGCCAGTTCTTTAATTTCCCGCGCCTGTGGCGCACCGGGGTGCAACTGCTGGCGCTGTGGGTGGAACTAGTGGTGCAACGCCGCCATCTGCGGAAGGCGCGCCGCCGCCCCGCCGTGCAGAAGGGGCCATAGGGGCCATGCCGTACCGCGCCGGGACCTACACCGGACGCCGGGTGATGATCACCGGCGGGCTGGGCTTCGTCGGCAGCAACCTGGCCCGCCGCCTGGTGGAGCTAGAGGCCGAGGTGCTGCTGGTGGATTCGCTGGTGCCCCAGTACGGGGGCAACCTGTTCAACGTCCATGACATCGAAAAGCAGCTGCGGATCAACATCGCCGACATCCGCGACGTGAACAGCCTGCGCTATCTGGTGCAGGGGCAAGACTATATCTTCAACCTGGCCGGGCAAGTCAGCCACCTCGACAGCATGACCGACCCGTATACCGACCTGGAGATTAACTGTCGCAGCCAACTGACCCTGCTGGAAGCGTGTCGCCAGTATAATCCCGGCGTGAAGATCGTCTACGCGGGCACGCGCCAGCAGTACGGCAAGCCCGACTATCTGCCGGTGGACGAACTCCATCTGATGCACCCCACCGACGTAAACGGCATTAACAAGATGGCGGGGGAGTGGTATCACATCGTCTACAACAACGTCTATGGCCTGCGTGCCACGTCACTGCGGATGACCAACACCTACGGCCCGCGCCAGTACATGCGCGATTCGCGCCAGGGCTTTCTCGGCTGGTTCATCCGCCAGGTGGTGGAGAACAAAGAGATCACCCTCTATGAGCCGGGCACGCAGATCCGCGATTATAATTATGTAGATGATGCGGTCGATGCCTTCCTACGGGCCGGGATGAGCGAAGAGGCGAACGGCCAGGTATTCAACCTGGGGGGCGAGGCGCTATCGCTGCTGGACACGACCAAGCTGCTGATCGAGGTGGCCGGGTCCGGCTCTTTCCGCATGATCCCGTTCCCGCCAGAGCGCAAGGCGATTGATATCGGCGATGTCTACAGCAGCTACGCCAAGATTCAGGGCGCGCTGGGCTGGGAACCGCGCATCCCCCTGGCCGAGGGGCTGGCCCGCACAGTCGAGTTCTACCGCGCTAACTGGCGGCAATATTGGTAAAGGATGAAGGATGAAGGGTGAAGTAAAAAGGATCAATACGTCTTTTTACTTCTTACTTTTTAATTCGTCCTTCGCCCATGGAGTGTAGGTTATGAGCATCAACGCACCGCCGCGCCCGATCCCGTTGAATGATACCCGCCCGCAATACGAGCAGATCCGCGACGAGGTGCAGGCGGCGATCAACCGGGTGCTGGAGCGCAGCTACTTCATCCTGGGGGAGGAAGGGGCCGCCTTCGAGCGCGAGTTCGCCGCCTACCTGGGGGTGAAGCACGCGGTGGGGGTGAGCAACGGCACCGACGCGATCCATATCGCCATGCGGGCGCTGGGCATCGGGCCGGGCGACGAGGTACTGATCCCGCCGCACACGGCGACCTTCAGCGCGCTCGGCCTTTCGATGGCCGGGGCCACGCCAGTGTTTGCCGACTGCGAATTGAGCACCGGCAATATTGATCCCTGGCTGGTGACGAAGGCGATCACCCTGCGGACGAAGGCGATCATGCCGGTGCATCTGTACGGACAATCCGCCGATCTGGACCTGATCCTCAAGACTGCCGCCCAGCACGGCATCCCGGTGGTGGAGGACGCGGCGCAGGCGCATGGGGCCACCTATGGCGACCGACGGGTGGGGACGCTGGGCCTGCTGGGCTGCTTCAGCTTCTACCCGACGAAGAACCTGGGGGCCTATGGCGACGGCGGTGCCGTGGTCACAAACGACGACGACCTGGCCGCGCTGATGCGCAAGCTGCGTAACGGTGGGCAGAGCGACCGCTACCACCACGATGTGCAGGGTTTCTGCAACCGGCTGGACGAGATCCAGGCGGCGATCCTGCGGGTCAAGCTGCCTTATCTGGACGGCTGGAACGCCGCCCGCGCCGAACGGGCCGCCTATTATGACCGCAAAATCGCTGAGGCGGGGATCCCGGTCAGGCCGATCAAGGCGCTGCCCTACGGCCAACCGGTCTACCACCTCTATGTGGTCCGCACGCCGGAGGGCACCCGCGACGGCCTGCAAGCCTACCTGAAGGGGGCCAACATCACGACGATGATCCATTACCCGGTGCCGGTCCATCTCCAGCAGGCGTATGCCGGATTGGGCCGGGGGCCGGGCAGCTATCCGGGGGCCGAAGAACTGGCGCGCACGGTGCTGTCGCTGCCGCTCTACCCGGAGTTGCCACTGACCGATATTGATCGGGTGGTGCAGGCACTGGCGGATTTCTACTCGTGAGCGGCTCCTCCACCCCCCCCCCACCTGCCTCCGCGCCGTTGAACTCGGCGCTCCGCCTGCGTGCCCGCCTGGAGCCGGTGATGCGCCCGGCGCGCAGCCTGATCCACAGGCTGTCCACCCACCCTGGGCTGTGGAACCTGTTCCGCCGCGTGCTGGAGGCCAACTTCCACGAGGAGAAGCGGGTCATCCGGCGCGAGTTGTTCACCCCGGCCCGGCGGATCACCGGGCGGCGTCCGCAAGTGCTCGACCTGGGCTGCGGCACGGGCGAGCTGGCTTCGGTGTTCCTGGAGGCCGGGTATGATTACGCCGGGATCGACGTGGAGGCGGAACGGATCGCCCACGCCCAGCGCGCCTATCCGCAGGGGCACTTCGCCGTGATGGACGCGACCGGCCTCTCCTGGCCGGATGCCACCTTCGATCATATCCTGGTGACGGGTGTGCTGCATCACCTGTCGGATGACGTGGTGGACCGCATCCTGCGCGAGATGCGCCGGGTCTTGCGGCCCGGTGGGCAGGCCCTGGTCATGGAGGATACGGCGGTTGGCTTCAAGCTCAACCTGCTGGGGGCGCTGGTCCACCTGGCCGACGAAGGCTCGTTCATCCGCCGCGACGACCAGTATGCCACGCTCTTTCAGCGCCATTTCCAGACCCGCGCCCACTACCGCATCCGCAGCGGGGTGTGTGACTACGAGGTCTTTGTGCTGGAGCCGTGACACCGCCATGCGACTTGTTACCCGGCTAATCGTTGTACAGGTGAGACGAACAGGAGAACCGTCCGACCATGAGTGAGGGACTGCGGACATTTGCCGTGCTGCTGATCGCGATTTCGCTGTCGGTAACGGGCGAGACGATGCTGAAGAAGGGGGTCAACAGCCTGGAGGGGCTGGAGTTCGCCCCGGCGACGTTGATCCCGACGTTCGTGCGGATCTTCACCAACCCGCTGGTCTTTCTCGGCTTTATCTTTATTTTCGGCGGGTCGCTCTTCTGGTTGGCCGTCCTCTCCAAGTGGGACCTGTCGCTGGCCTACCCGTTGCTGAGTATCAGCTATATCGCCAGCCTGTTCATCGGCGCGCTCGTCCTGGGCGAACAGGTGACGCTGGTGCGGATTGTCGGCGTGATCGTGGTCGTCGTCGGGGTGGTGCTGATCACCTGGCGCACTTGATCGGGCTGAAAGGAGGTTGTGGTGAGTACTAAGACATTGAATATGAACGAAGTGGTGGAATGGGCCACCCATTTGTCGGTGCAAGAGCGGGCGCATTTAGCCGAAATTATTATAGCTAGCGTAGCCCATGATCTGAATGCGGCTCCCCCTATGCCTCGACGCTCACTATTAGGAATCCTGGCTGAATTCGGGCCAGCTCCGTCAGATGAAGAGATTGCGGAAGCGCGTCGCGAAATGTGGGGAAATTTTGGTGAGGGAGAAGACTACTGATGTTGCTATAGTATTTCAGATAAAGATCTGGAGAAACCATTGCACCAGTGAGCCTGAATCCAGCCAGCAAAGTCTAGATCTTTATCTGAAATACTATAGCTGTTGCCGATACACATGTTGTGATCTGGTACATCTACAATGATCCTCGTCTATCCCCGACTGCTAAAGCTTTCATCGAACGTGCTGCCCAGGCGGGTAATGTGGTGGGTCTGTCTGCCGTTAGTATCGCAGAGATAGTATATCTGGCAGAAAAAGGACGCATTCCA
>JBBSEL010000165.1:0-7148 GCA_038239755.1 Chloroflexia bacterium
GACTGCGTCGCCGGGGTCGGCCAGCAGCTTGAAGCACCAGCTATACGCCTCGCTGGTGCTGGCGGTCAGGACGATCTGCACCGGGTCCACGCTGGCCCCGCGTTCGGCGTAGGTGGCGGCGATAGCGGCGCGGGCGGCGGGGTGCCCCTGCGGCGAGGGGGCATAGCGGAATTGCGCCGGGTCGGCCAGCGCCTCTTGGATCGCTGCCGTGTCGTAGGCGAAGCCGCAGGTCGTCGGGTTGGAGGCGGTCAGGTCGGTCAGGGGCACCCCGGCAGCGCGCCGGGCGGCGACCAGCCGGGCCAGCGGGTTCGGGTCCAGGTTCCAATCGGTGCGGGCAGAGAACATCGCGGCGCTTTCCCTTCTCATCAGGTATCAGCGGCATTATAGCATACGGCTAACCTTGCACCGCCGCCCGCCGCCCGCTATAATCCTCAACAAGGGCGGCCTACAAACAATGCAGCACAACGTAGTGGAGGATGGCATGAGACGATGGTGGGTAGTCGGGCTGGCGATGCTGGCCCTGCTGGGTGGGGTGGCCCTGGGGCTGGGCGGCGTGGGAGTACGCCCGGTGGCGGGAGCCGTCGTTGCCGCCCCGGCGGATGCGGCGAACGCCTGCGCGCAGAACGGGCCGATGGCCCCCATGCCGCTCCTCTCGCAGGGGGTGCCGGTGCAGGCTCCGCAGGGCACGATCACCAGCCTGACCGACGGCAACTATGCCGACGGCTGGCAGCAGACCGGGTGTGCCGTAGGCAGCCCCTGTAGCCTGCGTCTCACCGTTCACGGGTCGCCCGCGCCGCGCCAGATCATCGTCGCCTGGTACAACGAGGCGACCGAGAACTACTGGCGGCACAACCAGCAGGAGACGACCTACGGGCTGATCCAGGACTACGCCATCTTGGTCAACGGGGTCGAGGCCGTCCATGTCACCGACAACCAGTGGAGCCGCCGCACCCACCTGATCGATCTGGCCGCGTTGGGCATCCAGGCCACCGACCTGAGCATCGAAGTGCGGGTGAACGGGCTGGAACCGAGCAGCGATGCGCGGCTGGGTGCCGTCATTGACGAGCTAGAGGTGTTCGATGCCAGCGCGGGGCACCAGGATAGCTGGTTCCTGGTCGGGGACTCGCTGGTTGGCGCGGCGTTCCGGCCTACCCACGAACTGGCGGGCGCGGAGTTCCGCGACCTGGCGGCGGCGGTGGGGCACCATCCCCTCTTCATCGAGGGCGGGGTAGGGGCCGAGGGCGTGGTCACGGTGCGTCCGCTCCTGCCGCAGATGCTCGACCGCCACCCCGAAATCTGCAACTGGGTGCTGATGGTCGGTACCAACGATGTGTGGAACAAGGTGGCCGACAGCTCGATCAAGTGGTTTGCCGAGAGCGTGTCGATCCTGGCGAACCAGATCCGGGCCAAGGGGCGGCGGGTCTTCCTGGCGACGTTGCCCTATGGTGAGCGCGGTCCGGCAGCGGCGGCCCCGTTCGATCCCGCCGTGGTCCGCAGCTTCAACGACCAGATCCGCCAGGTGTTGACCCTGGAGAAGTTCCAGAACGCGCCGCTGGCGGTGCCTGGCCCCGACTTCTATCCCACGCTCCTGCCGCCCGATATGCGAGGCACCGATGGCGTTCACCCGACCACGGCGGGGGCGCGGGCAATGAACCGGGCGCTGTTCGACACCGTGCAGGGGATCTATGCCGGGGCGCAGTTCGCCCCCTGGCCGGGCGCGACCCCGACCGTCACCACTCCCGCGCCGGGCACGCCTGCCGCGACCCCCGCCGCCCTGCCGGAATGTGCGTCGGTGGCCCAGGCCCCGAATACCCCCACCAAACAGTGGTTCTTGCTCACCGGGCACACCCTGGCCGACGACCCGGCGCGGGGGCAGTTCCTCACCTACTGGCTGGCCCACGGCGGGATCGCGCAGTTCGGCTACCCGATCACCGAACCGACCCAGGAGACCAACCCCAGCGACGGCCACACCTACTGGACGCAATGGTTCGAGCGCAACCGCTTTGAGTACCACCCTGACGCGCCGCCGGAGTACCGCACGCTGATGGGCCTGCTAGGTGACGAATTGCTCCACCAGGAGGGAACCAGCTTCGCCCCCGGCACGCCTACCGACTGTGCTGCGCCCGATTGCGTCTGGTTTGCGCCGACGGGTCACAGCCTGCGCGGGGTGTTTCGCACCTACTGGGAGACACACGGCGGCCTGCCGATCTTTGGCTACCCGCTGTCAGAGGTTGTTGCGGAGAATGGCCGCCCGGTGCAGTATTTTGAGCGCAACCGTTTTGAGTACCACGCGGAGAACGCGGGCACCCAGTATGACGTATTGTTGGGCCTGCTGGGACGGCAGCTATCGGGGTGTCGCTAGGGGTTCGTTGGAGGGGCGGGAGTGGGCGGCGGGGGTGACGCTGCTACGCCTTTACCCCTCGCCCTGGGGCAGCGCCGTGCCCTGGCCTGCGGCCCATTCGCGGACGGCGGCGAGGTCGTCCGGCTCTAATTCGGGGTACATGCCCAGGATGTCTTCATCGCCCATGCCCGCGTCCATCAGATCGCGGACGAGGCTGACCGGCAGGTGCAGTTCGCGGATGACCGGCTCCCCTTCCATGATCGTGGCGGTATTGGTGATGCGGTGTTGATAGGCCAACGGGTTGATCCTCCTTGATGTGTTGTGCGTGCCCATAGACAGCGTTATGATCCAATTATAGCACATCGTGAAGATTGTCGTCAGTTTGCCCCCGGCCCCGGTCGGTGGCCGCTTTGATCCGTCCTTGGTGAGCCGTGCTCTTGCTGCCGGATGCCTCTATTGCCAGCGTGCAGATCCTACGCTATAATAGCCGCAACATCCACGGTTGCCAGCCTTGTTGTGCGCTGGTGTTCCATTATCTTCACCACTACTGATAGGGGACATATGGCTGACGCACACACCCCCGGAACCCCGTCCGATGCAGGCGGGGACTCTGCCCTGCCCATCGCACCCGCAAGCGACGCCCGAGCCGACCGCGACCGCCGCGAGCTCCCCGCCCCGCCCGCCGCGCCGCCGCCGTCCGGCCTGGCCTGGGGCCGGATCGCCCGTGAGATCGCGGTGCCGGTGCTGGCGATCTTCACGGCGATGATCCTCGGCGGGCTGATCATCATGCTCACCTCCGGCGACTTTGGCCGGCTGCTGTCGGGCACGCCGCCGGGCGACTTAAAAGTGTTGCAAGCCTACGGTGGCCTGCTTCAGGGGGCGTTCGGCAGCCCGCAGGCCCTCGCCACCACCCTGATCAAGGCCACCCCCTATATCTTCGCCGGGCTGGCGGTGGCCCTGGCCTTCAAGTGCGGCCTGTTCAACATCGGGGCTGAGGGGCAGATCGCGCTGGGGGCGTTGTGCGCCGCGTTCGTCGGCTACAGCCTTCACGGTCTGCCGCTCTGGATCCACCTGCCGTTGGTGCTGTCGGCGGGGATCGCCGGGGGCGCTTTCTGGGGAGCGATGCCGGGGGCGTTGAAGGCGTTCACCGGGGCGCACGAAGTGATCACCACGATCATGTTCAACTACCTGGCGCTCCAGTTCGTGCAACTGATGCTGAGCGGGCCGATGAAGGATAAGAACCCGTCCATCGTCGTCTCGCAGACGCCGAAGCTGCCCCAGTCGGCCTGGCTGCCTATGCTGGCCCCCAACCTGGGCCTGCACAGTGGAGTGATCCTGGCGCTGATCGTCGCCGGGCTGGTCTGGTTCTTCCTCTGGAAAACCACCTGGGGGTTCGAGATCCGCACGGTGGGGGCCAACCCGAATGCGGCGCGCTATGCGGGCATTTCGGTGGCGCGCAATATCATCCTGGCGATGGCGCTCAGCGGGGGGTTGGCCGGGCTGGGCGGCGCGGTCGAGGTGACCGGGGTGGACCTCCAGGGCACCCGCTACCTGGCGCTGGGCTTTAGCTCCGGCTACGGGTTCGACGCGATTGCCGTGGCGCTGCTGGGGCGCAGCCACCCGGCGGGGGTGGTGGCGGCGGCGCTCCTCTTCGGGGCGTTGCGCGCCGGAACCCGCCAGATGCAGAGCGCCAGCGAGGTGCCCGGTGACATCATCTCGGTCATCCAGGGCTTGATCCTGCTGTTCATCGCGGCGGATGCGATTGTGCGCTGGCTCTACCGCCTGCGCGTCGCCCCCGGCAGCGGCCCCACCCCCGCCCTGACCACTGGCTGGGGCGAAAAAGCTTGACGAGTAGGCAGTAGGCATTAGGCGGTAGGCAGTGACACTCATTTCTACCGCCTACCACCTACCGCCTACTATACCAGGAGTACGCGATGCAAATCTGCGACCAGGATGCCTTTCGGTTCATCGTTTTGCTGATCGCGACCACGCTCAGCTTTGCCACGCCGATCACACTGGGGGCGTTGAGCGGGGTGGCCTGTGAGCGGGCCGGGGTGGTCAACATCGGCATCGAGGGGATGATGCTGATGGGGGCGTTCGCCGGGTACGTTTTCGCGGTCAACACCGGCAACCTCTGGCTGGGGGTGCTGGGCGCGGTCCTCACCGGCGGGGCGATGGCCCTGCTCCACGCCGCGCTCGCCGTCACCTTCAAGGTGGACCAGATCATCAGCGGCACGGTGATCAACATCCTGGCCGTGGGGGTGACGGGCTACCTGTTCGCCCAGTGGTACGGATCGAACGCGCCCAGCACCCCCGGCACCCTGCCGATGATCTACATCCCGATCCTCTCCGATCTTCCGGTGGTGGGGCGGCTGTTCCAGCAGCAACCGATCGCCCTCACCGCCATCGTGCTGGTCTTCGTGGCCCACGGGGTCCTCTACTACACCCCCTGGGGCCTGCGGGTGCGTGCCGTGGGCGAGAACCCCAAGGCCGCCGACACGGTGGGTATCGCCGTCCGCCGTGTGCGCTACACCAGCGTCGTCATCGGCGGGCTGATCGCCGGGCTGGGCGGGGCCTACTTCGTGCCCGAATTCCTGTCGAGCTTCAGCCGCGAGATGACCAACGGGCGCGGCTTCATCGCCCTGGCCGCCATGATCTTCGGGCGCTGGACGCCCATCGGGGCCTGGGGCGCGGCCCTCTTCTTCGGCTTCATGCTCTCCTTGCAGAACAACCTCCAGTCGTGCGGGGTCGGCATCCCCTCCGGCATCGTCGGCATGTTGCCCTACGCCGCCACGATCCTGGTCCTGGCCGGCCTGGTCGGGCGCTCGTCCCCCCCGGCGGCGGATGGAGTGCCGTATTAGGGGTTAGGGGTTAGGGGTTGGGGGTTGGGGGTTGGGGGTTGGGAGTTGGAGGAGGTAGGTAATGAAGCTAGATGGGGCGCAACGCCAGCAACTGCATCAAGCTCTCCTTAGCGCATTCCCTACGTGGCCTGCGCTGGAGCAAATGGTATCCTTCGGCCTGGACACTGAGCTTGCTAAGATTGCTGGAACGGCCAATCTTAGTCAGGCTGTCTTTGATTTGCTAACATGGGCTGAAGCTGGCAACAGATTTCAGGATCTACTCAATGCCGCAGGGCAGGCGAATCCCAGTAACGCCCTGCTTAAGAGCTTTGCTGAGAGTCAGGGTGTTTTGACTACGCAAGCTGGCCCCTATCTTGTGCCTGCACAGCCGTTGCAAGGGGTATTCGGGCGTGAAAAAGACTTAACTGAGATCGCCAGCCTACTAGCCTTGGATGATGACAAAGCGACGAATGTGCCGCCTTTGGCTTTACGGGGGATGGGCGGTATCGGCAAGACAACTTTGGTGGTTGCTGTAGGACGCCGAGAGGGCATCCGGCAGCAATTCCCAGATGGTGTATTATGGGTGGCTTTGGGTCCTGAACCGGTAATCCGGGTATTGCAGAACAACTTGGGCCGTGCCCTCGGCGTTGATCTCCTGCCGGAGCGTGATGAGACTACGTGTCGAGATCGCCTGCGCGCTGTCTTAGAGCATCGGCAGGTACTTCTGATTGTTGATGATGTGTGGAATGAAAAGCAGGGTTCTTACTTTCAGATCGGCGGTGCACGTTGCCGTACTCTCTTCACTACTAGAGAGCCTCCGATTGCATACGCTCTTGCTACCAGGGGACGCACCAGGGAAGTGGGTGTTTTGAGCATGGAGGCGTCGTTGGCGTTGCTCATGCAATTAGCCCCGCAGGTAGAGGAGAGCTTGGCGAGACAATTATGCGAACGACTGGAATATTTACCGCTGGCCTTGAACTTAGCCGGGCGATTATTGGCGAAAGAAGATGTGCCATCCCGAATAAGTCGGTTCATTAGCGAACTAATGGAGCGGCGAGAAGCGCGCTTGAAGTTACTTCAAAACGAAGGCCGTTTAGGGAGTGGGGAAGAGAATCCCGTGTCTATTCAGGCAATTTTAGGTATGAGTGTGGAGCGTCTGGATAAGACTGATCAGGAACGATTTGCTATGTCATCCGTGTTTGGCGGTGAGCCTCTTACCTGGGAGATCAACGCTGCGACGCGGGTGTGGGAATGCTCCCTAGCAGAGGCAGAAGCTACAACAACGCGGTTCATCCAACGCGGCTTGGTGGAGCCACGCCCCGAAGAACGTTATTGGATGCATGCACTATTGGCGGACTATGCTGCTGAGATGGCAGAGGAGTTAGGTTTATGAGCAATCTCCTCGAACGTCATGCTGCATATTACTTGGAGCTGGTGAACGGCGACCGAGAAGACTGGCGCGTAATTAGCGCGAATCTGGGTCAGATCCGGCGGGCCGGGGAGACATTGGCCCGCGACGACGCCCAACTGCTGGAGTTCATCTCGGCCATGACCCGGTTCTGGGAACGCCAGGGGCTGGGGGCCGACCATCTTCAATGGAACGAGCGCGGGCTGAAAGCAGTTCGGGCGTTGGGACAGCAAGGGGACGAGGCAACCCTGCTGAACAACATCGGGGGGGTGTACTACGGTTTAGGGGAGGGGCGGCGGGCGCTGGGGTACTATGAACAGGCGCTGCCGCTGCGCGAGGCGGTGGGCGACCGCGCCGGGCAGGCGACGACGCTGAACAACATCGGCGGGGTGTACGACCGTGTAGGGGAGGGGCAGCGGGCGCTGGCGTATTATGCCCAGGCGCTGCCGCTGACGGAGGCGGTGGGCGACCGCGCCGGGCAAAGCGTTACTCTCTATAATATAGCAATGATTTACCGCGATGAAGGCAATTTGGCCGAGGCTGAACGTCTGTTGACCCA
>JBBSEL010000166.1:0-7143 GCA_038239755.1 Chloroflexia bacterium
ATAGAAGCGTTGCTGCCGCCGGGCCGCGTCGTCGTCCTCCCCTTCCTGGGGCAGGGCAAAGCTAATGGCCCGCTTCTGGAGCCTGACCAGTGGCAACGCCTGCGGGTCTTGCAGCGAGCCGGTCAGTTGCAACATCTCTACCTCTTCGAGCAAGAGAGAACTGTCGGCGGGGTCGTTCAGCAAATCGACCAGGCGGTGATGGCGGGTCTCGACCACGCCGACCAGGCGCTGGCTCAGGGTAAAAATCTCAACCGGAAGTTTCATGGGCGTGGCCCTCGCACCCCGGCGGCACACGGGCGGGGCGCGTGACCTTTCTGTGTAAGATCGGTCCCTCGGCAGGCAACGGCCCACCCTTTAGCGGATGATGTCCTTGACCAACGGCGGACGGGCGACCGGCCCGGCGTGCCAGTGATAGGCCGCCAGGAGATCGGGGGTGACGGTCGCCACCTGCGCGGCATCCTGCGCATGTACTATTAATAACGGTTCACCAGCCTCCACGGTGTCACCCACCTTGTGGGCCAGCACGATGCCGACCGCGTGATCGATGGCGTCGGCTTTAGTGGTGCGGCCCGCGCCGAGGGTCACCGTAGCGTGGCCCAACGCCTCGGCGTCAATCGCGGCGATGGTGCCGCCCTGCGGCGCGAGGAGCGGGGTCTGCACCGAGGCGGTCGGCAGGCGATCCGGGTCGTCAATATAGGCCCCGTCGCCGCCCTGGTTGACCACGAAGGCGCGCAGCTTGGCGAGCGCGGTCCCCCGGTGCAGCCCGTCCAGCAGGCGCGCCCGGCGTTCGTCGTCGGAGGCTCCCTGCCCGGCCATCGCCAGCAGCTCGTTGCCCAGCACCAGCGACAATTCCAGCAGGTCCGCCGGGCCGTGCCCCTGGAGGGTCGCGATGGCCTCACGCACCTCCAGTGCGTTACCGATGGCGAACCCCAGCGGCTGGGCCATGTCGGAGATGACCGCCCGCACTTGGAGGCCTGCCTCGTGGCCGATGGCAACCATCGCCTGGGCCAGGGCGCGGGCATCATCCAGCGTCTTCATGAACGCGCCGGAGCCGACTTTCACATCCAGCACAAGCGCGTTCGCCCCCGCCGCCAGCTTCTTGCTCATGATGCTCCCGGCGATCAGCGGCAGCGATTCGACCGTGCCGGTCACGTCGCGCAGGGCATACATGCGTCCGTCGGCGGGAGCCAGGTCGGGGCCTTGCGCGGCCACCACCAGCCCCACATCACGGATCGCGGCAAAAAATTCGTCGGTGGAGAGGTTCGCCCGCCAGCCGGGGATCGATTCCAGCTTGTCGATGGTGCCGCCGGAGAAACCCAGCCCCCGGCCCGACATCTTGCCCACGGGCACCCCGGCTGCCGCCACCAGCGGGGCCACCACCAGTGTCGTCTTGTCGCCCACGCCGCCGCTGCTGTGCTTGTCCACCACGAACGGGGCCACTGCCGACAGATCGAGCCGCTGGCCCGACTCGGCCATCACCTCGGTCAGCCAGGCCGTCTCGCGGGGGGTCATGCCCCGCCAGCACACGGCCATCAGCCAGGCCGCGATCTGGTAATCGGCCACGTCACCGCGCACGAAGCCGCCGATGAGGGCTTCCAGGTCGGCCCGGCTGTGCTCGTGGCCGTCGCGTTTGGCAAGGATCAGGTCAACGGGACGCATAACACTCCTTTGTGCTCGTTACGCGGGCGGCGGGTCGGTGCGAGAAGGTGATCGGGCGGCCCTGGTTATAGGCATGGCCGACCATCCGCGTCATGTAGTCGTGCAGAAGGCCATAATCCGTCGCCTGCAACATCGCCAGCAAGACCCCGCTAAAGTCGTGTAGCCGCTGGCGCACAACAAACAGGGGAACCCGGCCTCATAGGCAACCTGGATCAGGGGCGCAGCCACCTGCCGCCGCCGGTGCGCCAAAGCCCGGCCCAGCCGGTGGGCGTAAAGGGGAGATAATGACGCCACCCGCCCCTCGCTAATCGCTGTGCAGCACCGTGTGTTCTACGTGGTCCGCCGCATACGCCTCGGTGACCGCCTGATCGGCCAGGTCGAGCAGGGTTTGCAAGATCGCGGCCATCTCGAAATGGAGGGCGGGGTCGGCGTCGAATTCGGTATCCACCAGCGAGCGGACGCTGTTGCCCCAGGTGCCGATCAGCCCGCGCACCAGATCGTGGCTGCGGCCCACCCGCCGGGCAAACAGGGCCGCGCTGACCCCATAGCTATGCACATGCTGGAGATCCGCGTCGACCAGGGTAGTGATCACTGCGCGGGTGATTTCGTGGCACCACTGGCGCAAGAGAAAGTCGGGCATCGCCGCATAGAGCGGGGACAAGATCCGTGCCCCCTGGACCATCCCGTCTTCGATGAGCAGGCGTTCGCGGCTCAGTAAGAGGGACAGCCGGTATGACGATTGCGGAGGGAGACAGTCCACAGGTATGTCCTGACCCGGTACGGCGGGCTTAGTCGCGCCCAAGGGTGCTTACCTCTTCGTCACCAAGCAGCGTGCGGGTGTGGACCACCTGCCCGTCGCGCAGATAGAGGCGCGGCAAGCGGGGAGCCAGATGGGTCAACAGTTCGTAGGAGATGGTACCGGCGGCGGCGGCGAGGTCGTCCAGCGTGATCTGGGCCGCGCCCTGCCGCCCGACCAGCACCACCGGGTCGCCCTCGCGCGCCCCCGGCACGCCGGTCACGTCCACGCTCAACTGGTCCATGCTGATCCGGCCCACCACCGGGCAGTGTTGGCCCCCGATCAGCACATGGCTGCGCCCGCCCAACACACGGTGGTAGCCGTCGCCGTAGCCCATCGGCACGAGGGCGATGGTGCGCGGCCCCGGCGCGTGATACGTGCGCCCGTAGCCCACCGTCTCGCCCGTGCTGACGTTATGGAGGCGGACGATGCGGGCGCGGATGGTGAGGGCGGGTTCCAGCACCACCGAGTGCCGCCCAACCGGCGACGGATAGTGGCCGCTGAGCATGATCCCGACGCGCACCAGGTCAAAGTGGGTTTCGGGCAGGGCCAGGGCGGCATCGCTGGCGGCAGCATGGATCACCGCCGGGCGCAAGCCGTGTTCCTCGAACTGGCGGCGCGTGGCGAGGAAGATGGAAAGCTGCCGCTGGGTGTAGATCTGGTCATCGACATCGGCAAAGTGGGTGTAGAGGCCCTCGATGCGCAAGTTGGGCAGCCCGGCCACCATCTCAGCCAGGGCCAGCGCGTCGTCGGGGCGACGGCCATAACGGCCCAGCCCGCTATCGACCTTGAGGTGGACCGGCACCTGCACACGGCACTGGAGGGCCAGCGCCGACAGGGCCAGCGCCACATCGCGGCTGTTGAGGGTGATCGTCAGGCGTTCGGCGATGATGTTCGACACTTCTGCCGGGGCGACCGGCCCCAGCACCAGGATCGGCCCGGCCACGCCCGCCGCCCGCAACACCACCCCCTCGTCCACGCAGGCCACACCCAGCCAGGTGGCCCCCCCGGCCCGCGCCGCCTCAGCGATCTGGACCCCGCCCAGACCGTAGGCGTCGGCCTTGACCACGGCCATCACCGCACAGCCCGGCCCCACCCACCGTTTCAGCCGCCGCACGTTCTCGCTCACGGCATCCAGGTTGATCTCGGCCCACACCGGTCGCCCGGTCCAGTCTACCCCCGTCGTTAACGGGGCCGTTGTGCGATTATGCGTGGTGTCTACCATCTTCCATCCATACTTCTGTGTTGCGAAACGTGAAACGTGATGCGTGATGCGTGATGCGTGACGGTTGTTCTGTATTGCGTATTGCGTCGTTCTAACCACTAACCACTAACCACTAATCACTCGTCACAACTCCCGCAACACTTCGGGCAGGGCGGCGGCGACTTCGCTGGCGAGGACCCCGGCTTTGCCGATGTGGGCTTCGCACAACTCCCCGGCGCGGCCATGCAGCCAGACCCCGGCCACGGCGGCATCGAACGGGTCGAGGCCCTGGGCGAGCAGGGAAGCGATGACCCCGGCCAGCACGTCGCCGGTGCCCGCAGAGGCCAGGGCGGGGGTGGCGGCAGGGTTGATCTGCACCCGGCCATCAGGGGCGGCGATCACCGTCTTGGCCCCTTTGAGCACCACCACCTGCTGCCACTCCTGGGCGGCCTGGCGGGCGATCCCCACCCGGTCGGCCTGCACCGCGTCCACCTCCAGGCCACGCAGGCGGGCCATCTCGCCGGGGTGGGGGGTGAGGATGCTGTTGTGCGGCAGCCGCTCGGCCCAGCCCTCGATCTCGCTGAGCAGGTTGAGCGCGTCGGCATCGATCACCAGCGACGGCAGGGTCGGCGTGGGCTTGTCCTCTTTGTCCTTGTCCGCGTCCGGCTTGGCCGCCTCGGCGGTGCGGCGGAAGCCGAAGCCGATCGGTCGTTCGACTCCGCGGCCCGCCGCCTGGGCGGCAGTCAGCAGCAGGCCGCTGATAAACGCGCTGGTCTCTTTTTCGCGGCCCAGGCCACAGCCCACCAGCAACGCCTTGTACTCTTGCTTGCCCAGCGTCTTGAAGACCGCCTCCACCGCGCGCTCGACCAGCACGCCCATATCGCTGGGCAGCATGACGAAGGTCGCCTCGGTCAGCTTGGCGGCCATGATCGGCAGGAGTTCGGCGGGGGTCGCCAGGGTCGCCAGGCCCACGCCGCTGCGCAGCGCGCCCATCGTCGCCAGCGCGGGCGCGCCGATATAGTTGATCGATCCGGCCACGATCAGCAGGCGGCCAAAGGTGCCTTTGTTCGCGTCTGCCGGGCGGGCCGGGAGCAGCCCCCGCACCTGGGCGGCCTCGGTCTGCACCGTCTTAATCTCTGTGCTCAAGTCCATAACTCCTATATCACCCAACAGGATGGTTCCGGCCAGTGCCGCACCGGGGTAGAGGGCTAACCCCTGTTTCGGCAGGCCCAGTGTAATCGTCCAGGTGGCCGGGAGGGCGATGCCCTGGATGCCCCCGGTGTCCGAATCGACCCCGGTCGGCAGGTCCACGGCGAAAACCGGCAGCGGCGATCCCGCCTCCCGGCGAGCGTCCAGCCCGGCCCGAACCGCCGTGATCAGCGCGGCCAGGTCGCCGGTGATCGGGCGGGTCAACCCCGCGCCTAACCAGCCATCCACCACCGCCGCCGCATCGGCCAGCAAGCGCCGCAGCACCGTGCCATCGGCATCGCCCGCCGCATCAATCAGCGGGATGCGCTCCGCCTGCGCCGCAGCGGCAGGGGCATCGTCGGCAACGTCCGCGCCGGTCGCACCCCGGCGGTGCCAGCAATAACAGGCGACCGACGCGCCGCGCTTGTGGAGATAGACCGCCGTCCACAGCCCGTCGCCGCCGTTGTTGCCCGGCCCCACCAGGGCCAGGATGCGCTTGCCGCGCACCCCGCCTAGCCGCTGCTCGACCACGGCGGCCACCGCCCGTGAGGCACGGTCCATTAGCAGGGGGCCGGATTCCCCACGAGCGGCGGCTGCCGCCTCAATGGCCCGCATCTCTGCCGCCGTCACCAGCCGGGACGGGCGCGGGGTGTCGCCGGTGATCTCCACGCCCTCGGTACGCCTCAGCTAGTCGCCTCGGGATCGCCAGAAGCGACGACAAACGCAATCGCCAGTTCGCGCCCGTGGGTCATACTGATCGCCCACCGGGTCAGGTGAATCGCCGCCGCCCGTTCCTTGGCCCCGCCGTGCAGGAAAACCAGCGGCTTCCCCCGGCGGTCCGACAGGATCTCGATCTCGCGCCAGCGGATGCCTCGGATGCCGGTGCCCAGCGTCTTCGAGACCGACTCTTTGGCCGCGAAGCGCACCGCCAGTTCCGGCAAGCGGCCCCGGCAGTAGCGTTGTTCACCCGGCGTCCAGAGCCGGTCGAGGATCGGCTGGCCCCAGCGTTCGATGGCGGCCCCGATGCGCGGGATCTCGATGATATCGACCCCGCACTGCAACAGGCCGTCGTGGGCATCGGACAACTGGAGGCCGAGCATTGCCAGCCAGGAGGGTTCCCCCGCCAGCGCGCTGGGGCTGAACTCCCGCCGGGTCAGCGGGGCGGCCCCCTCCATCAGATCATCGGCCATGCGGCGGTGCTCCTCTACCTCTAGTATACACGGATTCGCCCGCGCCAACCGCAATGCACCATACGAATTACGGTTTGTGGCTGGTGTATTGCGGTCGGGAAAATGGGGGGCGCGTTAGTTCCGGCCC
This sequence comes from Chloroflexia bacterium, assembly GCA_038239755.1. Taxonomy (GTDB): domain Bacteria; phylum Chloroflexota; class Chloroflexia; order QHBQ01; family JAICKM01; genus JBBSAN01. The sequence goes on from JBBSEL010000166.1 coordinate 6,165, forward strand.
ACCCCGGCATAGGTGAAGCCCGCGCTGCGTAATTCCTCCGGTTCGTAGAGGTTGCGACCATCAACCAGCACCGGCGCGTTCATACTGGCCCGCACCCGCTCCATGTCGAGCTGCTTGAACTCGTTCCACTCAGTCAGCAGCAGCACCGCGTCGGTCCCCTCGGCGGCGGCGTAGGCGTCGGCAGAGAACTCCACCCCCTCAAACAGGCGGCGGGCCACGTCCATCGAGACCGGATCATAGGCCTGGACGGTGGCTCCGCCCGCTTGTAGCGCGGCGATGATGTCCAGGGCGGGGGCTTCGCGCATGTCGTCGGTGTCGGGCTTGAAGGCCAGCCCCCACACCCCGATCCGCTTGCCCTCCAGGTTGCCGCCCAGCAGGTGCGTGATCTTCTCCACGAAGATTTGCCGGGCATCGCGGTTGATATCCATCACTGCATGGAGCAACTGCGGGTGCCGGTGGGCGCTCTCGGCCATGTGGGCCAGGGCCTTCACGTCCTTGGGGAAACACGACCCGCCGTAGCCGATCCCGGCGTTGAGGAACAACGGCCCGATGCGCTTGTCCAGGCCCATCCCCCGCGCTACTTCTTTCACGTCGGCCCCCAGCGCCTCGCAAATCTGGGCGACCTCGTTCATAAAGCTGATCCGGGTGGCGAGGATGGCGTTCGAGGCATACTTGATCATTTCGGCGGTACGCAGGTCGGTGATGATCGTCGGGGCATGGAGCGGTTCGTAGAGCATGGCAACCCGGTCGGCGGCGCTGCGGTCGGTCGCGCCCAATACGACGCGGTCGGGGTGCATGAAGTCGGCCAGCGCCGCGCCTTCACGCAAGAATTCGGGGTTGGAGACGACATGGAAGCGGACACCGGGTGCGATGCGCTCGCCGATGAGGCGGCTGACGAGATCGCCGGTGCCGATCGGCACGGTGCTCTTGTTGATGATGATAATATCGGCGGTGGCGTGGGTGCCGATGGAGCGGGCGG
>JBBSEL010000167.1:0-7137 GCA_038239755.1 Chloroflexia bacterium
GGGGATGCACCCCGCCAATTCGCTGGCGTTGAGACCGCCCTGCTCCATCCTCATCGCTCAGCGCTCATTGCTCGTAGCTCCCGCCGCAGCAGCTTTCCCGCTGCGTTGCGCGGGAGCGGCTCCGGGCGGATCTCGATGCGGGCCGGGACTTTGTAGCGGGCCAGCCGGGCGGCGCAGAAGGCGATCAGGTCGGCGGGGTCGAGGGCTGCGCCGGACTGGGGCACGACGAAAGCGACCACGACCTGCCCCCACTGCGGGTCGGGCGCGCCGATCACCCCGGCTTCAGCCACGCCGGGCGCGGCCAGCAAGACGGCTTCGACCTCTGCCGGGTAGACATTCTCCCCCCCCGAAATGATCAGGTCGTCGCGGCGGTCGAGGACGGTGAGATAGCCGTCCTCGTCCAAATAACCCAGGTCGCCGGTGTGGAGCCAGCCATCGCGGATCGCAGTGGCAGTGGCTTCGGGCCACCCCCAGTAGCCGGGCGTCACCGTCGGCCCGCGCACCACGATTTCGCCCACTTCCCCGGCCCCGACGGGCGCACCGTCCTGCTCGATGCGGAGTTCCGTCGGCAAAAGGGGCTGGCCCGCCGAGCCGAGTTTGGTCAGCGCATCGGCGGGGGCCAGGGTCACCGCCTGTGAGGTCGTTTCGGTCAGGCCGTAGGTTTGTACGACGGGCGCACCGATGGCCGCGCAGCGTTCCAGCAGCGGCAGGGGCACCGGGCCGCCGCCCAACAAGAGGCAGCGCAGGGTCGGCGGGTAAGGCTGGTCGCCCCGCGCATCGAGCATCCGCCCCAGCATCGTGCTCACCACCGACACATGGGTCACGCCTTCGTCGTCAATCGCCGCATTGACCGCGTGGGGGTCGAACCGCTCGTGAACCAGCGCCGGGACGCCATAGATGACACTGCGAAGGAGGATGGAGAGGCCGCCGACGTGGAACAGCGGCAGCACCGCCAGCCAGCGATCGTCGGGCCGCGTGCCCAGGTTCAGCGCCGACCCCACCGCGCTCCACCAGAAGTTGCCGACGGTCAGTTGTGCCCCCTTGGGCCGCCCGGTGGTGCCGCTGGTGTAGATGATCGCCAGGGTCGCGGCCAGGTCGAGCCGCGCACGCCGGGGCACGGGGACCATGCGGGTCAGCCACAGGCAGGGGGTATCATCGGCCCCGTGGAGGTTGACCGTCACCCGCTGCACGGTGGGGAAATCGGCGGCGGCGGCGCGGGCGGCGCTGTCATAGCGCCCGGCGTGGACCAGCAGGCGGGGTTGCGCGTCGGCCAGTTGCCAAGCCAGTTCTACCGGGGTCAGCCGCGTGTTCAGCGGCACCAGCACCGCCCCCAGCCGCATCCCGGCGTGGGCCAGCAACGCGAAGTCGGCCCCGTTGGGCAGCAAGAGCGCCACCCGGTCACCCGCCCGCACGCCCAGCGCAGCCAGCCGTCCCGCCGTCTCCGTCGCCAGTTCATCCAGATCGCGCCACGACCACGTCTGGTCGGGGGTGATCAGCGCCGGGTTGTCGGCCAGGCGGCGGGCCTGGGCGGTCAGCCAGTCGGGGAGGTCCATCAGTCAGCGAACACGCGGGGCAAGTCAGGGCGGGGAGGACGACGAACGGGTGACCGCATCAGGCGCGGTAGGGCCAGCCCGGTTACGGCGGCAGCCAGGGTGATCACCAGCGTTCCAAGCAGGACACTGCCAATGCTAAGACTCGGCATCGTTCCGGACATCGCACCTACGATAGCTGCGGTCGTGGGTAGACCCCTGTCTAGGAGAATGCCGCCCAGTGGTATCGCCAGACTCCAGGCGAACACAGACACCACCACCCATCCACCAGGGGCGACCACATAGCGTTCTAACAGCACCCACTGACTAAGTCCGAAGACCACCCCGCCGACTGCGCCTGTGCTGACGAGGTATAAGAGAGTCACAACACCACTGCTAGAGTAGAGCGATGTATACTCTAAAGCAAACATGACACTGATATAAATGGCGAGTACTAGGCCGTTCAGGATCGCTGCCCCGCTACCGGCTAACGCACTGGTCAGAGTCCAGCGTCTAATCACCTCCCGGTTGAAGCCAGGGATCATCCGATGCAACACCAGGGCTTGCGTCAATCCGACCGGTAGCCAGATCAGCAGCCCAGCACCGCCAATCAGCACAAAGGCCAGCAGCCAACTGAGGCAGCCGAGTGAGAAGCCTGCCGAGAGGATACGTACCACCCACCCGCCCAGCAGCCCGACCAGTGTTTCTCCCACCAGCCCCCCGACCGCGTTCGCCCCCACCCAGGTGAGCCAGAGCAATGCGCCGGACTGATCCAGCCGCGCTAGGCGCTCGTGTGATTGCGTAGCCATTAGTACCCTCCTGTTGATACCCTCCTGTCCGAAGGTGGTTCAAATCGCGGCTCAGAACCGCAACAGCCCCAGCGCAAACAGCACCCCGAAGATCAGTTCCAGCCGCCCCGTGTTCTTCAGCACCGGGTTGAGCGCCCGGCCCTCGGCCCCGCCCAGCACGATCCGGCCCAGCGACCAGGCTAGGGGCAGGCTCAACCAGGGCAGCAGCACCCACGGCGCGGCATTGCCGGTCAGCCACAAGAGCGGAGGCACGGCGTAGGACACGACCAGCATGGCGATGTATTCCCCGCGGGTGGTGGCGCGGCCCAGGCGGGTCGCCAGGGTCCGTTTGCCCGCGATCCGGTCGGTGTCAATGTCGCGCAGGTTGTTGACCACCAGGATCGCCGTGCAGATCAGCCCGACCGGGATCGAGGCGGCCAGCGCTACCGGGGTGACCGTGCCGGTGTGGAGGTAATAAGTGCCCATCACCGCCACCAGGCCGAAGAAGACAAAGACAAACAGGTCGCCCAGCCCATGATAGCCCAGCGGCCACGGCCCCCCGGTGTAGGCGATACCCGACAGGATCGACAGCACGCCGATGACGACGATGGGCCAGCCCCCGATCAAGACCAGATAAGCCCCGACCAGCACCGCTGCTGCGAAGGTGCCGATCATCGCCATCTGCACCTGGGCGGGCGAGATCAGGCCGCTTTGGGTGACGCGGGTGGGGCCGAGCCGGTCGGCGGTGTCGGCCCCCTTCTTGAAGTCGAACAGGTCGTTGGCGAAGTTCGTGCCGATCTGGATCAGCAGCGAGCCGAGCAGGGCGGCGACGAACACATCCAGCCGGAAGTGCCCCACCGCGAACGCCGCCGCGCTGCCGACCAGCACCGGCACAATCGCCGCCGGTAACGTCGCCGGACGCGAAGCTAATACCCAGGCGCGGGCTTTATTCGGCTGGGCCGGTTGCGTCATCTCCATCTTTCACACCTTTTGTGATTCACCACGGAGACACGGAGATCTCTGTGTTCTCCGTGTCTCCGTGATGAATCTTACGGCAACCGGGGAAACTTCGAGAAGTCGGGCTTGCGCTTTTCGATGTAGGCGTTGCGGCCTTCCTGCGCTTCCTCGGTCATGTAATAGGCCAGGGTCGCATCGCCCGCCAGGTCTTGAATCCCGGCCAGGCCGTCGGTGTCGGCATTGAACGCGGCTTTGAGGAAGCGCAGCGCCAGCGGGCTTTTCTCCAGGATCTCCTTGGCCCACTGCACCGTCTCGTCTTCCAACTGCGCCAGCGGCACCACCGTATTGACCAGGCCCATTTCGAGCGCGTCCTGGGCGCTGTACTGGCGGCAGAGGTACCAGATCTCGCGGGCCTTCTTGTGCCCGACGATGCGGGCCAGGTAGCCCGACCCAAAGCCGCCGTCGAAACTGCCCACCTTCGGCCCGGTCTGGCCGAAGACCGCGTTATCGGCAGCGATGGTCAGGTCGCAAACGACGTGCAGCACATGACCCCCGCCGATGGCGTAGCCTGCCACCATGGCGATGACCGGCTTGGGCAGGTAGCGAATCTGGCGCTGGAGTTCCAGCACGTTGAGCCGCGGCACGCCGTCCTCGCCGACATAGCCGCCGTGGCCGCGCACCCGCTGGTCGCCACCGGAGCAAAACGCCTGATCGCCCGCGCCGGTGAGGATGATCACGCCGATGCGCCCATCCTGCCGCGCCCGCTCAAAAGCGTCGGCCATTTCGAACAGCGTTTGCGGGCGGAAGGCGTTGCGCACTTCCGGGCGGTTGATCGTGATTTTGCCGATACCCTCGGCAAATTCATACAGAATGTCCTCATATTCTTTGATCGTTTCCCATTTCACAGCCACGGTTAAACTCCTTCTTCTAAGTCAACAAGATTGTTGTGTTGCAAAAGAAAATCGCGGACCAGCCGCGCAAAAACGGCGGGCTGTTCCAGGTGAACCGCATGGCCCGCGTGGTGGACCAGCAGCAATTCGTTGTCGGGGATCGACGCGGCCATCTGCCGGGCCAGATCGCTGAACTTGGCATCGTCGCCGCCTGCCACGAGCAGGGTCGGCGCGGTCAGATCGCCCAGCCGGTCCCACAGCGGCGGCTGACTGCCGGTACCCAGCCCGCGCAGGCTGTTTGCCAGCCCGACCGGGTTGTTCTGGAGCCGTCCGGCCCGCAACGCCGCTAGTGCGTCGGGCGACAAGCGCGCCTGACTGGCCCACAATGGCAACGCTTCCCAATAATCTACGAAGGCAGGCACACCCTCGCGCCTGATCCGCTCGGCCAGGGCGGCATCGGCGGCCACGCGGGCGACGCGCTCCCCGGCCTCGGCCAGCCCCGGCGACGCGCTCTCCAGCACCAGCGCCCCGACCCGGTCGGGATGGGCCAGCGCCAGCGCCAACGCCACGCGCCCCCCCATCGAATACCCCAACACATGGGCCCGCGCCACCCCCGCCCGATCCAGCACCGCCACCAGATCGGCCACCGTCGCCGCCATCGTATAGGCCGCGACCGCGTCCGGGCTGCCTGACCGCCCATGCCCCGGCAAATCCACCGCCAGCGTGCTAAAGAACGGTGCCCACGCCGCCCCCAGTGCCGCCCACCCCGCCGCGCTCCCGGTAAACCCATGCAGCAGCAGCAGCGGCGGCCCCTCGCCCATACTTTCCATGTTCAATTCCAACCGATCTACCATACAACCTTTGCGTACTGCGTACTACGTATTTCTAACCACTAACCACTAACCACTCGTCACGCATCACGTTTCCCGCAATGCCGCCGACACCGCAGGCCAGAGCGCCCGGTGCTGAGCCACATTCTGCGCCCGGTCGGTGCGAACCTCGATCACGGTCAGGCCGCGCCCAAAGATGCCGTCGCGCACATCCTGGCGGAAGGCATCCCAGGTGGCCGGGCGGCGGAATTGCCCGCCGTACATCTCCACTGCCGGGCGGAAGTCCAGGCCAGTCGGCGTACCGAACAGTTGCTCGAAGCGATCCGCCTCGGTGCCGCTGGCCTGCGGCAAGAAGGAGAAGATACCCCCGCCGTCGTTGTTCAGCAGGATGATCGTCGCGTCCAGCTTATAGAGTTTCGCCGCCAGCAGCCCGTTCATATCATGGTAGAACGACAGATCCCCGATGACCAGCACCAGCGGGCCGTCGCTCGCCACACTCGCCCCTAGCGCACTTGACACCACGCCGTCAATGCCGTTCGCGCCTCGGTTCGCCAGGATGCGGATCGGCTTTTCGGTGGCCGGGAAGAACGTATCCAGGTCACGCACTGGCATACTGTTGCCGACATAGAGGGTAGATCGTTCAGGCAGCAGATCGGCCAGCTCGGCAAACATCTTACCCTCAGAGAATTCAGCTACATTCGCCAATTGATCGTATAGCACGCGGCGGGTGGCCTGGTTCGCCTGCATCCAATCGCCAGCCCAGGTGGTGTGCCGGGGCAACGTGTTCGCCGCTTCCAGCGCGCCTATCAGCCCCGCACAGAGCAGTGCCCCGTCGGCGTGGATCACTGCCGAGGCCAGCAAGGTCGGGTCGTTCCAGCCGTCCTCGCCATCCACGAGAATGTGGCGGGCAGTGGGAGTGCGCTGCCAATAGAGCAACAGCGGCTTGGCCGTCGGCATCGCCCCGAAGCGCAGCACCAGTTCGGGTGGATGGGCGGCGATCCAGGCATCGTCGCGCAGGAACGCATCGTAGGCATCAATAATCAGGCTGTGGTCATGCGCGCCGCAGCGGACCCCTGATAATGCATCGGCCAGTACCGGCCAGCCCAGCGCCCGGCCTAACTGCACAACCACCGGGGCCAGCGCCGGGTCATCCTGCGGCCCGCACACAATCAGGCCGCGCTGTATGGTCGCCAGTTCCGCCGCCAGGGCGTTGACCAACTCCGGCTGAGACACACGCGGCGCGCTAGGTGCCGTCACATATGCCTGATCGAGCGGACGGAAAGCAGGCGGCGCGGTGTCCGGTGGCGCGGGCACCAGCGGCTCGCGGAAGGGGAAGTTGAGATGCACCGGGCCAGCCGGGCCGCTCTGGGCTGTCGCCACCGCCCGGCCTGCCACCGTGCGGATGTAGCGCAGGGCCTCCGGCGTGGCTTCGGGTAGGGCCATATCCATGAACCATTTGGCGTGGACGCCGTAGAGCCGCATCTGATCGATGGCCTGGGGGGCGCCGACATCGCGCAGTTCGTGCGGGCGGTCGGCGGTGAGGACCAGCAGCGGGACGCGGGCATAGTGCGCTTCGACCACAGCGGGGAAGAAGTTGGCCGCCGCCGTGCCCGATGTGCAGACCAGCACCACGGGCCGCCTTGATGTCTTCGCCAGCCCCAGCGCAAAGAAGCTCGCCGACCGCTCGTCCACCAGCGTCCAGATCCGCAGCCCTTCCTGCCGGGTTAGCATCAACGCCAGCGGCGTGGAGCGCGAGCCGGGGCAAATCACCGCGTGCTGCACCCCTGCCCTTACCAGTTCGTCGGCAAACGCGCCGACGTAGGCGAATAAAGTCTGTTCGTTCGTCATCTTTGTACCTGTTCGTGAAACGTGAAACGTTATGCCCATTGCGTATTGCGTATTGCGTATGTCTGATCCCTGATCCCTCGTCACGCATCACGTTTCACGTTTCACGTTTCACGCATTCTCCAGCGCGTGCAACATCGGGCGCAGCTTCAGGCGCGACTCGGCCACTTCGGCGGTGGGGTCGGAGTCGCCGACGATGCCGCACCCGGCGAAGAGGTGGGCGGTCGCGCCGTCGATCAGGCCAGAGCGCAGGGCCACGGCAAACTCGCCGTCGCCTGCCGCATCGAGCCAGCCCACC
>JBBSEL010000168.1:0-7112 GCA_038239755.1 Chloroflexia bacterium
AACGATCAGGATGGGCAGCACCGGGATGGTGATGAAGGTGTCAATGAAGATGACCACGATCCGCTCATACCAGCCGCCGATGAACCCGGCGCTCAGCCCCAGGAAGGTGGAGATGGCGGTAATGCCCAGGCTCACCCCGACGCCGAGTAGCAGCGAATTGCGGATCGAGAAGACCAGGTACCAGAAAATGTCCTGGCCCAGCGCGTTGGTCCCCAGTAAGTGTTTGCCGGTGAGCGGCAGGTTCTTCAGATAGGTGCCTTGCGCGGACGGGTCCACCGTGCTGAATAGCGGCAAGACGAAGCTACCGAGGGCCAGGATGGTGATAATGGTCAGCCCGATATACAGCCGCCCGTTGAGCTTCGGGAGTTTGCGCCGTGTGCGCGTCGCCTGGGCGGGCTTGATGTTGATGCCTCCACTGAGGCCAGCACTTTCACTCATGGTTAGGACCTCCCCAGCCGAATGCGCGGATCGAACAGCGGATAAATCAGATCGAGGACGAATGCTGCGGTGGCTACGGAGATGATCGCCAGGCTGATCGCGCCATAAAGCAGGTTGTAGTCCCCTGCCCCGGCGGCAGTCCGCATCAGCAGCCCGACCCCGGGATAGGAGAAGAGTATTTCGGTGAGCAGCGCCCCGTTAAAGATCGTGCCGAGCGAGAGCACCAGCGCGGTCACCTGGGGCAGCAGCGCATTGCGGAAGACATAGGTGGTCATCCGGGTCCAGTCCGGCGTCCCCTTCAGCCGGGCAAACTGGACATAGCTCTCCTCCTTGGTCGAAACGGCCAACGACTTCATGCTCAGGACGTTCCAACCGAACCCGGCCAGCACCAGGGTGAGCGCGGGTAAGAAGGAGTTGTAGAGGATCGTCCCCGCTTTCTGGAGGGTCATATCGCCGGGCAGGAAGGTGGGGGTCAGCGGGAAGATCGGCAAGAAGTAAGCGAGGATCAGGATGACCGTCAGCGCCAGGATGTAGTAGGGGATCGGATAGAGAATGATGCCGAAGATCTCCAGGGCCGTGGCGGCGGGATTTTTGTTGAAGTACCCGGCGACCAGGCCGATCAGATTGCCCAGCAGCCAGGAGAGGACCGTCGTGGTAATCAGCAGCCCGGCAGTCCACGGCAGGGCGGCAAAGAGAATCTTGGACACAGGCTCCGGGTAGGAGGTGAACGAGGGGCCAAAATCGAAGTGGAGGAACACCCGATTGAGAAAGCTGAAGTACTGGGTGAGAAGGTCGCCCTTCAGCCCGTAGAGTTCGGCGAGCGAGTCACGCAACTGCTGGGTGGCTTCGGGCGACATGGTCTGCCCCGCCCGTGACTGCACCTGCGAGATATAGTTGTTGATCGGGTCCCCTGGCATGAAGCGGGGGAGGAAGAACGTGATCGTGATCCCGATGAATAGCACCATCAGATAGCTCACGAACCGTTGCAGGACGTATTGAGCAAGAGCCATAACGCACCTCGTCTACGAATGGGGGCCGCGACCGATGCAACCCCGCTGCGGGCGAATATTCTCTGCGGTGAAGGGGTGGTGGGGGCGGCGGCGCACCGCCGCCCCCTGGCGCGTGTGCGGCTTACTGCTGCCCTGTCGGCTTGATGTTGACCAGGATTTTCTTGAAGGAACTCCACCAGGTGTACGGGACGGCGTAGGCGTTATCTTGCTTAGGGAAGCCCGTCCAGTAGGTGCCGTTCGTCGGGATGGTGGTCGGAATGTTCATCATGTTGATGTATTCCATGTTCTGGATCATCTGCTGGATGACCTGCCGCCCGGTGTCGAGGAACGCGGGCGTCGCCTGGTCCATCGAGGAGGCGGCGGTGATCAGGCCAAACACCTTTTCGTCGGTAATGCGGTCAGCGTTGCCGGTAATCTGATCCGTGGCGGTCGCGTCCTTGAGGTATTCTTTCTGGAAGCTGCGCCAGCTATTCAGGTAGTTGGTGTTGAAGACGCAACTGGTGGACCAGTTCACCTCGGCGGTGAGCAAGGAGTTGGTGTTCTGCACGGTGGTGAACTCGCTGTTGTCCACCTGGCGGGCGTTCACCTTGAACCCGGCCTTGGTCCAGCTATCGGCAATCGAGAAGCCGACGCGCTGCATGACCTTGTTCCAGTCGCCGGGGATGACCAGTTCCAGGCTCCAGGCTTTGCCGTCGGCTCCGGCGTAGAAGCCGTCCGCGCCCTTCTTATAGCCCGCTGAATTCATCAGCTTATCGACTTCGGTAGGGTCATTCTTCCACCAGCCGAGGCCGAAGTTCTGGGAGACGGCGTCGCCCTGCGGCAGCGCCGCGGCGTCTGTGCCCATCTCGGTCAGCTTGCTGACCATCTCGGTGCCAAAGTTCGGGTTGTAGGGCTGGTAGCCATCGGCGAGCTTCAGGTCCTTGAGCCATTGTTGCAGCGGGGTGAAGAAGGCTGGCCGGGTGATCTGGGTGTCGGGCATGGGCAGCGCCGAGGTCTTGAACTGCCCGCTCATCGCGTTGATCCCGACGCTCTGCAAATCGAGCGCCAGGGCCAACGCCCAGCGCACTTCGACCTTGTCCAGCGGGGCCTTCTGCTGGTTGAGGATGATCCCGTAGGAGCAGGCATCGCCCATGTCATGGTAGGGCAGGGTCTTGGAGAACGTGGCGACCAGGGGGTTCTGCTTCTGGGCCGCCGCGATGCTGTCGGGACTCATGAAGGTATCTACGTCGTACTGGTTCTTGATGAAGGCCAGGGTGCGGGTCTGTTCGTCGCCAAAGTTCTTGTAGAACACATACTTCGCGGCGGGCATCCCCAGCGCGCCGGTGGACGAGCGCTGCCAGTCGTCGCGCCGCTGCCAGAGGTGCCATTGGCCGTTGGGGTCGAACGATTTGATCGTGTACGCGCCCAGCGTGACCGGGTTAGTGTTCTTGAAGGCGGCGAGGTCGGTTTGCTTCTCGAAGACGTGCTTGGGGACGATGTTGAAGGCGGAGCCCCACGTGTAGACGCCCAGGGTGGTGACGAAGTCGTAGGCCGGGTGGGTGGTCTCGACCTGGAAGGTGTAGTTGTCGATCTTCTTGTAGGTCTTGACGTAGGAGGTGATGACGGGGACGCCGAAGTAAGTCAGTTTGCCTTTCCCGGCGAAATAGGTGTCGAGTGTGTAGATGACATCGTCGGCGGTCAGTTCGGTGCCGTCGCTCCAGAAGATGCCCTTCTTCAGGGTCACTTCAAACTGCGTGTGGTTCGCGTCCAGCACCTTGGGCAGGTCGGCGGCCAGTTCGGGGTAGGACTTGCCGGTGGCGGTGTCGGTTTCCCAGAGGTAGCCCCAGGCCAGTTCGCGGAAGCCGCGCCAGAGCGCATAGCTGCCGGACAGCGGGTTCATATTGTCGGCGTTGTCGGTCTTGCCGTCGAACGTCTGGACAATGAGCGTTTCACTGCGAGGGGTGCCGACTTCGGTCGTCGTCCCCTGCCCGTCGGTGGTCGCCCCTGCCGCAGGGGTCGCGGCAGTGCCGTTGCCCGCAATGGGGGTCTGGACGACGGCGGGGCTGGTGTCGCAAGCAACCAGGCTCACGGCCATGATTGCCAGCAGAAGAACGCGAGCCAAACGATACATTCCGGTCATGTTCAATACCTCCTTGTATAAAAGCGCGTGTCTATCACTCGTGGTGTCGAGCCGCCCACATCGGCGGATGGTACCCTGGGGTCGTGGACGATACACGACCGCCCCTCGGTCGGGCGATAGCTGTTGGCCGCTACTTCCTCTCCCGTTGCTTGTTATTCCATCGGCGCGTCCCTTTCTCTCATCGTTGTTTGTATAATTATTCACTATTGAAATTATATTCTCAGTAGGGCTATTATACTACCGCGCAGGGCCAATCGCTAGAGGAGCCGGGCAAAATCGGGCGCGGAATTAGGCGCAGAATTAGGCGCAGACGGGCGGGGATCTGTGCTATACTAAGAGTGGGTGGCGACTGAGCCGTCGCCAATAGGGTCCATGACTACACCAGCACACATGCCGTTCGAGCAATTGCTGAAGCTCTACCGCATCGATGCGGGGCTGACCCAGGAAGCCCTGGCGGAACGGGCCGGGATCAGCCGGCGGGGCATTCAGGCGCTAGAACGGGGCGAGAGCAAGCCGCAAAAGGACACGGCCCGGCGACTGGTCACGGCGCTGGGGCTGCCCGAAGCGGCGCACGACCAGTTCCTGGCGGCGGCAGCGCCTGCGCCCCGCCACCGGACCAGCGGGGCGGCCCCACCGGGTGGCGCAGACACCACTCCGCCCCCGCTCACGATCTCCCCCTCCCCACCCCTGCCGATCCCACCCACCACCTTGATTGGGCGCGCCGCCGAAGTGGCAGCGGTGGTGGCGCTGCTCAGCCGGGAGGAAATTCGCCTGGTAACCCTGACCGGGCCGGGCGGGGTGGGCAAAACCCGGCTGGCCGTGCAGGTCGCGGCGGCGGCCCCCTCGTGCGCGACCGATGCGGTCGTCTTTGTCTCGCTGGCCCCGCTGAGCGATGCGCCCCTGGTGCTAGCCACGATCGCCGCCACGCTCGGCCTGCAAGAAGTAGGGGCGCAGCCGCTCCTCGCCAGCCTGACCGCCTATTTACGGGGCAAGCGCCTGCTGCTCCTGCTGGACAATTTCGAGCATGTGATCGCCGCCGCCGCCGATATCGCCATGTTGCTGGGGGCCTGTACGTCGCTGAAGGTGCTCACCACCAGCCGGGTGCCACTACGGCTGCAAGGCGAGCATCTGTTCCCGGTGGAACCGCTGGCGTTGCCCGATCCCACCGAGCACCCCTTCCCTGAGAGCACCGCCCAGACCGATGCCGTGCGCCTCTTTGTGCAGCGGGCAACGATGGTCAAACCGGCCTTTTCATTTAATGCCACGAACGCGGGTGCGGTGGTGGCGATCACCCGGCAACTGGACGGGCTGCCGCTGGCCCTCGAACTGGCCGCCGCCTGGGTCCAGGTTCTCTCCCCCCAGGCGTTGCTGGAGCGGCTGGCCCATCCGCTGCGGGTGCTGGTCGGCGGCTCGCGCGACCTGCCCGACCGCCACCAGGCGTTGTACGCCACGATTGCCTGGAGCTATGACCTGCTCGCCGCGCCGGAGCAGGCGTTGTTGCGACGGCTGGCGATCTTTACCGGGAGTTGTACCGCCGAAGCAGCGGCGGCGGTCTGTCCGCTAGAGGGAGCCGCCGATGGGCTGCCGGGAGTGGACCTCCTCGACGGGTTGGTCGCGCTGGTGGAAAAGAGCCTGCTCCAGGTGAAGGAACAGGCGGATGGCCGCTTGCGCTTCAACATGCTGGCGACCATCCGCGAGTATGCCCAGGAGCAATTGGACCGGGCCGGGGAAGGTGACACCGTGCGCCGCCAGCACGCCGCCTACTTCCTGGGGGTCGCCGAGGAGGCGGTGCTGCATTTGCAACAGGCGGAACAGGTGGAGTGGCTGGATCGGCTCGACCAGGAGCTAGACAACCTCCGCACCGCCTTTGCCTGGTGCCTGGAGCAGGGGCGCGCCGGGGACGGAGCCGCGCTCGAACGGGGGCTATACGGGGCCGGGGTGCTCTACCTGTACTGGCATCTGCGCGGGCGCTATTCAGAAGGCCAGCTGTGGCTGGCGCGCTTGCTGGCCGCGCCCGCCGCTGCCGCCCCGACCATCGGACGCGCCCGCGCCCTGCAAACCTCCGCCGCGCTCAAGGCCAGCACCGGCGACCGGGCATCGGCGTATGCCCAGGGCCACGAAAGCCTGGCAATCGCCCAGGCGCTAGGCGACCCCCACGAACTGGCCTATGCGCTGCATACCATCGGCTCGCTCGACGTGACCATGTCGCCGCCTGAAGCGTCGCTGCGGGAGGGCGGGGCGGCCCAGTTAGAGGAAGCGTTGCGGCTGATGCAAGATGCGGACGACCGGGCGGGCACGGCCCAGGCGTTGCTCTGGCTGGGCTTCCGCTTGCTGCGGAGCCGGGATTTCGGGAATGCGGCAGCACGCTTCACCGAGGGCCTGGCGATTGCCCAGGCCCAGGGGGATCGCTGGTCGATGGGGCTGGCGCTGACCGGGCTGGCCGAGGCGACCTGGTTCCAGGGCGATGTGACCACCGCGCAAGCCCTAGCCACGCAATCGCTGGAACAGCATCAGCACCTGGGCGATCCGCATGGCAGCGGGCATGTGCTGGGTTTGCTGGGGGATCTGGCGCGGGTGGCGGGCGAAGCGGAGTCGGCCTATACCTATTACAAGTGGTCGCTGGAGACGTTGCGCGAAGTGGGCGAGGTGCCGCGCAGCGTCCGCACGCTCTGGGGTCTGGCCCTGTTAGCCGCTGCCGACCAGCCGATCCGCGCCCTGCAACTGGCCGGAGCCGCCACGGCGCTCTCGCAAACAACCCTCGTCGTGGCCTATTCCCCCGAAGACACGCGGCTCGCCCAAGTGTGGGCCGTGGCACAGCAGCGGCTCCACCCCGACGAGCAAGCGGCTGCCTGGGCAGTGGGCCAGGCGATGAGCCTGGATCAAGCCATCGCCGTCGCCCTGTACGAAGGCGCGTCACCCTGATCCCCCTGTCCCATCCCCTGATCCCTGATCCCTGATCCCTCGTCACGCTTCACGCTTCACGCATCACGCGCCGCCCAACATGCTATAATCAACCCACGACCGTTCACAACACGATAACTAAGGATAAGGAATCCCCCTCATGGAAGCATTGGTCAAGTACGCGAACGAGCCGGGGCGCGTCGAAATCCGCGACATGCCCCGGCCTGAGATCACCGCCGATCAGGTCTTGCTGCGAGTGTGCGCCGTCGGCATCTGTGGCAGCGACCTGGAGATGTACCACCACAAGATCACCTTCCCGGTGCGCCCGCCGGTCATTCTGGGGCACGAATTTTCCGGCACGGTGGAGGCGGTAGGAGCCGACGTGAGCGATTTCCGCCCCGGCGACCGGGTGGTCAGCGAGACGGCGGCCACTATCTGCGGCAAATGCGCCGAATGCCGCACCGGAAACTACAACCAGTGTCCCAACCGGCTGGGCTTCGGCGTGCTGATCAACGGGGCCGACGCGCCTTATGTCGCCGTGCGCCAGGGGGCCTTGCACCATGTACCGGATAATGTGGACCTGGCCGAAGCCGCGTTGACCGAGCCGTTGTGCGTGGCCTATAATGCGCTGGTGGTGAAGAGCC
>JBBSEL010000169.1:0-7085 GCA_038239755.1 Chloroflexia bacterium
CCTCCCAGCGCGGAGGTGGCTACTGGTATGCCGATCAGCGCCTGGTCTTTTTGTACACCACGCAAATGGAAGCGGCCTTGCACGAACACGCCCACGCCTGGTGGGAGTTCCACGGTCATCGCCTGCCCGCCGCCGCCGACCTGATCGACGCGGTGATCCGCCTGTCCCAGGAATGCGACCCGGCTTATGCCCCGACGCAAAAGCTGGCCTACGACTATGTGCATGGGATTCCCGCGCAACACTGGGCGGGGATGCTGGTGGATCGCAACGATCATGAGATGTTCGCCGGGCTGGCAAGCGGTACGATGGGTGACATGCGCCAGCTCCCGCCCTATGTGCGCGCCTTCTACCACGGCCTGTTCGTCCAACCAGACGAGCAATGAGTGATGAGCGATGAGTAACGAGTGCTGAGTGCTGAGTAGTGGCTCGTGGCTCGTGGTTGGTATCAGGCATCAGGCATCACGCATCACGGTTCACGGTGCGTCGTGCATAAGCGGGGCGGTGGTGCGGGTGGCCGGGTCGAGGCGTTGTAGATCGAAGTGGCCGGGGGCCTGGCTTTCGACCAGCAGATGCGTGCCGTCGGGTGCCCATTGCATGGCGCTGGGCTTGGTCCCTACGGTGATGACCGCGCCACAGTGCCCCGCGCCGGGCGTTGGCCCGTCGGCCATCGTGCAGGTTTGCAGCCCGCGCCATGCATCACCCTGGAACAGCGCATAGGCGACCTGCCCCTGCGGGCTGACGGTCAGGTAGCGGGCCTGCTGGGTGTCGGTAGTGCCCAGGCGGGTGACGCTGGGCGACTGGCCGCTGGTGGGGGCGGGGAGCCGCAGGGCTTCCGGCAGCACTGCTGTATCGGCCCCCGGCTTTTCCAACACGACCAGCGACTCGGTGCCGCTTTCCGGGGCAGCGACCGTCGCGGGCATCCAGGCGAATTCGCGCACGTCGCGGGTGATGCCGTTCGTGCCGCCGGTGCGGGGCATGATCGGGGTCTGGCCGCTGCCGTCGGGGCGCACGCCGTATAGCTCGCTTGCCCCGCTGCCGGTGTCGCTGAGGAAGCCGACCCAGGTGCGGTCGGGGGCCACCTGGAGGTTATGGGCGTTGCCGTTGGGCAACGTGCTGAGGTGGTCGGTGCCGCCCAGGTTGCGGTTCAGGTTGTAGAGGCCTAGCGCGCCCGACTGATCGATGCCGATGGCGACCAACTCCTGGGTGCCGTTCCAGGCAACTTCGTGGATCTCTTTCGCCGTCCAGATCCGCCGGGGTGCCCCGGCTTGGGCCAGATCGAGCAACTCCACGTACGCGCCCCAGGTATCCTCGCGCCGCAGCGCCGTCACCAGTGCCACCTGATGCAGGTCGGGGGCGAGGCTGAAGGCGCGGACCATGCCGCTCGTCGTCATCTGGCGCAGGTTGCTGCCGTCGGGGTTCACCGCCCACAAGTCGCCGTTGCGCAGGGCCAGCGCGGGCGCATAGCCGAACGGGTGCTGGGCCAGATCGGCGGCGGGGCGGAAGCTCTGAAGGATCGCGGTGGCCCAGCCGGTGCCCTCGGTCGTGCTTGCCCCGCCGGTGTCCAGGGTGGTATCGAACCGGTAGAGCAGGCGACCCTGGCGGAGATAGATCTCATCGATCCGCTGGGTGCCGTCTTGCCGCGTCCCCCGCGTCCCCTGCCAGTTGTTGTACGACACTGTCTGGGTGTAGACCGGGATGGTGGCGGTGCCGGTCAGCACGTCAATGATCATATAGAACGGCACGGTGGCCTGCGCCGACTCCATCGACCAGGGGGCCACCAGCCGTCGCCCCAGCACGCCCTCGCCCGTCGCGGGGGCGGGAGCCGACCAGCCGTTGGCCGGGTAGGTGAGTTGATAACCGAACTGGCTGTCCTGAATCGCGTGGCCGTCCGGGGCGGTCTCTTTTTCGTCGGCCATATGCCAGACGGGGGTGCCGGTGGCCGTGCGCGGCATCGCCAGCGCGGTCGGGTCCTCGGCCAGGGGGGGGGCACCGGGGGTGGTTTCGGCTCCCGGCACATTGCTCCCCGACAGGGCCACCGCCGGTTGGGTCGGCACCGAGACGGTGGAGAGGTCCGCCTGGGCGGTGGAGGCCGGGGTGCCCACGGCGGGGCGCTGTTGCCGCCCGATGTTGACCAGCAAGAAGCTGGTGCCGACGACCAGGATGATCGCCGCAGCCCCGGCCAGGTTGCCCAGCCAGCTCCAGGCGGGGGACGGTGCCCGGCGCGGCGCGGGGCGGGCGGGTTGGCGCGGGGCGGGGCGGCGCAGCCGCGCGTCTGCCGGGCGCTGCATTTCGATCTCTTCAATGGCTTTAAGCAGCCCCGCCCGAATACGAGGATCGGGGGGGTGTTGGGGAGCCTGGTGGAAGGTGGTGCGCATCAGGCGGAACTCGGTCAACGCCGCCGTACAACGCGCGCACCCCCCGATATGCTCCTCGATCAGGCGCACTTCGGCGGGACTGGCTTCCCCGTCCACGTACTTGGACAGCAATGGCCGGCAGGCGGCACACTTCATCGTTCTGAACTCCTGGCGCCCTTCGCAGAAAGTAGGCACTGACGAAAGCGAGATGTTCCTGCTATGCGGATGCGAGAGAACCCCCGGTTATAGCTCGGCGTCACCGGTCAACGACTTATAAACTTTGATAAAGCGCTCACGCGCCCGAAAAACCCGCACCGCGACCAGATTCGGGGCGATGCCCAGTAGCTCGGCGATTTCTTTGTAGGCCAGCCCCTGGTGCAGGTGCAGGATCAGCGGAATCCGTTGGTCGGTCGGCACGGCCTGTAAGGCGCGGCGGATCAGGTCGTCATTGGGTACCGTATGGGCCGGGTCGCTCCCCGGCGCAACCGGCTCGAACTCTTCCAGGAACGGTACCCAGGTGATCCGCTTGCGCCGCCGCAGCGCGTCGAGCGCCGTGTTGGTGGCGATACGGTAGAGCCAGGGTGTGAGTTGTAAGCTCTCCTCGGTGCGGGGCAGCGCCTGATAGGCTTTCAGAAAAGTATCCTGGGTCAGGTCCGCCGCCAGTTCCCAATCGCCCACCACACGATACAGGTAGTTGACCACCGGAGTCTGAAGGCGATCGAAAATCTCCTCGAACGCCGCCTGGTCGCCCGCTCGCGCACGCGCCACCAACACCAGCTCGGCTGCATCCGGGCGGGTGGCAGGAGTGGTGGCAGACGGTGCCTCTGCCGCATCTCCGGGAAGGACTCCACCGAAGCCGCGGCTACCTAAATTCATCGTTCCTGAACCTATCATGCGGTAGCTCCCTGCCCGTCTGGCAGCGGCAAATTGTGGGGGTTCCACCGTTAAGACGGTTCAGGGGGCGCAAACATTACAACTTAAGCCTACCATTTTCAGTCCGATTTCGCAAGGGGCGGGTGCGAGAGGTTGGGGGATAGGGGGTTGGGGTGGGTGAAGGGGCCACCCGGCCCCCCAACCCCGGCTCAGGAAACGATCTGGAGGACGGTGGCGACCACCTGCTCCAGCGGAATGCTGGTGTCGATCTCGTGCCCGGCGACCTTGCGCAGCAGCGGATCGACGGCCTGTTGCAGGTCCAGCACCCGCGCGACTTCGTCGGGACGCTTGCCATAGGCGTTGTTCGTCCGGGTTGCCAGCCGCGCCACGATCACCTCGGCAGGCGCGCTCAGGAGGATGATGTGGTCGAACAGCGGGAAAAACTGCCGCATGTTCGCCGCGCACCCGCTCAGAAACAATACGTCGGCATCCTCGGTGGCGAGGAGGGTGGGGATGCGGTCCTCCCGCCAGACCCAGTCCCGGTCCGGTTCCACGGGCGAGTCGCCGGGGATGCCGGAATCGCCGCTGACCGCGACCCAGTGGGACCACTCGTCGGTATCCGCATCCACCGCCTTGTATCCGCGTGCCGCCAGTACGTCGATCACCGTGGACTTGCCGGTACCCGACATCCCCGTCAGCAAAATTCTCCTCATTCCTACACCACACCCTTTCGTGCCAACCCCAACTCCTCGTCACCAACCCCCAACCCCAACCCCCAACCCCCATCACACCTCCAGCACCGCGCGCAACATGCGTAGGGCGACGAAGACGGCGACGGCAGCGAAGATCCAGCGCAGCACCCGGCTTTGCAGCCGTTGCACCAGCAGCGCCCCGACTCGCGCCCCGACAAAGACCGACAGCGCCACCGGCACGGCATAGAGCGGGTTGATCCGCCCGTTGGCATAATAGATCAGGGCGCTGGCGACGGCGGTGATGCCGATCAGGAAGTTACTCGTCCCGGTGGCGACTTTCAGCGGCACCCCCATCAGCAGGTTCATCACCGGCACCTGGATTATGCCGCCGCCCACCCCCAGCAGGCCCGACACCGTCCCGCCGAGCAAGCTGGCGGCGAACCCTTCGCGGATGTGGCGCACCACGTAGCGCACCGGGCGACCGAGGGCCTGGTCGGTGTAGCTGCCGTTCAGGCCCCACAGATCGGCGGGGGGCGGCGCGTCGTCCGCCGTCCCGGCTTCGGCGGCGACCCGCGCCCGCGAGGGCCGCACCATATTGATCGCTGCGTAGATCAGCAGCAGAGCGAAGATCCCCGACAGGATGTTGTGGTCGAGGCCCTGGGCTAGCCACGAAGCGGCCAGCGCCGCCGCGACGGTGGCAGGGGCAGCAAGACGGCCAGCCGGATGTTTGCCAGCCGGGTGCGGACATAGGTGCTGGCCCCTGCCGTGGAGGTGGCGATCACCGCGACCAGGCTGATGCCCGACGCCTCCTGAAAGGGCAGGTTCATCAGCGCCGGGTCGGTCAGTACCGGCACGAGGAAGCTGCCACCGCCCAGGCCCAGCAACGCACCCACCAGCCTGGCGACAAAGCCGACCAGGGCTAGCACCGCATAGAACGAGGGATCAATATTCACGATTGGTGGGTTTACTCCTTTGTGGGATCTGGCCTGATTATAGCACATCTGGCCCGCGCTCCTATGGTCGGGCACGCTTGGTCTGATTCCTGCTGAATCAATCCCTGTTTGCAAGCGGGCGATCAGGGCAAGGGCCGACCGGCCCCACGAGGAGGCACTATAAGTTTGGATAATTCTTCTGAGCGGACCCCGACGGCTCCGCCCACTTCCGGCGTTACCGTGGTGGAGACCCCCCGCCCGGCCCGCGTGCTGACGGCGAAGCAGAACGATCTGCTGACCCAGGAACGGCGGCTGCTGGGATCCCTGGGGGCGGCGATCACGCCCCTGGAACCGGATCCGACCGACCTGGGGGCTTTGCGCCAGGCCGGGCTGGACCTGGACGAGTTGTTTTTGTTGGTCATCGTCGGTGAGTTTAACGCGGGCAAGTCGGCGTTTATCAACGCGCTGCTCGGCACCTCCTTCCTCGAAGAAGGGGTGACGCCGACGACCAGCCTGGTCACGCTCCTGCGCCACGGCGACGAGGCGACGGTGCAGGAAACCCGCGAGGGCCTGCTGGAACGCACCTACCCCGCCGACTTCCTGCGCGACATCACCATCGTGGACACGCCGGGCACCAACGCGATCATCCGCACCCACGAGCAACTGACCCGCCGCTTCGTGCCGCGCTCCGATCTGGTCCTGTTTGTGACCTCGGTCGACCGACCGTTCACCGAAAGCGAACGCGCCTTCCTCGAAACGATCCGCGAGTGGGGCAAGCAGGTGGTGATCATCCTCAACAAGATCGACCGGCTGGATAACCAGGCCGATCTGGTGCGGATCCTGGCCTTCATCACCGAACACGCCAAGGCGTTGCTGGGCTTTGAGCCGCGCATTTTCCCTGTGTCGGCCCGGCTGGCCTTGCAGGGCAAGCGGTTGCTCGACGCGAACGACACCCGTGGGGCACAGGTGATGCAGGCCAGCCGCTTTGGTCTGCTGGAAACCTATATCTTCGACACGCTGGACGAAGAGGGCCGGATCCGGCTCAAGCTGGGTACCCCGCTGGGCGTGGCCGAGCGGATCGTCAAGCGCTACCGCCTGGTGACGACCGAGCGGCTGGTAGTGCTGGACGAAGACACCAAAACGATGCGGCACATCGAGGAGCAGCTAGAAGTCTACCAGCAGGACATGCGAAGCCAGTTTGCCCACCGGCTCAGCGAGATCGAGAACATCGTCTATGAGTTGCGCGAACGGGGGATCGCTTTCCTCGATGAGACGGTGCGGCTGAGGCGGATCACTGAACTGTTCAACGCTGACCGGGTGCGGGGGAGCTTCGAGCGCGAGGTGGTGGCCGACAGCGCCGCCCGCATTGATACCGCCGTCAACGGCCTGATCGACTGGATGGTGGACCACGATCTGCGCCTGTGGCAGAGCGTGCAGGAGTATCTGGACCGTCGCCAATCGACGCGGGGCCGCGAAGACCAGATGCTGGGCCGGGTGGGGCGGCAGTTCGAGTACAACCGCGCCGAACTGCTGCAATCGGTCGGCCTCCAGGCGCGCAAGGTGATCGAGAGCTACGACCGGGAGCGCGAGTCGTTCGAGTTGGCCGAGGATATCCGCAGCGCGGTGACCCAGACTGCCGGGGCCGCAGGCGTAGCCGCCGTGGGGGCGATCATCGCCCTGGCGACCCAGGTGGCCTGGCTGGATGCCACCGGGATCACGGCGGCGGTGGTGCTGGGCGGGCTGGCCGTGTTCCTCCTGCCGCTGAAGCAACGGCAGGCCAAGGCCCAGTTCAACGAGAAGATCGCCAACTTACGTGACCAGTTGAGCAAGGCGATGACCAGCCAGTTTGAAGTGGAGTTGGCCCGTTCGATGGAACGGGTCCACGAGGCCATCGCCCCCTACACCCGCTTCGTACAGGCCGAGCAGGGCAAGGTGCAACAGGCCGATGCCGAACTGGCCCGCCTGGACGAAGCGTTCGCCGCGCTGCGACGGCAGATCGAAGGGCCAGACGGGAAAAAGCAGAAGTGAGTGGTCGGTGGTCAGTGGTCAGTGACTAGCGGTCAGCAGTCAGCATCAGCAGTCAGCATCAGCAGTCAGCAGTCAGAAGTCAGCTTTTTAGGTGGGGATGATTTCGGGCAAAAGGGAGGGGCGGGGGGCGCCTTATCGCGCGCCCCGATTATTTGGGTGGGGGTTTTCATGGCGGTGTTGGGGTGTGGGTAACAAGCACCGCGACC
>JBBSEL010000170.1:0-7068 GCA_038239755.1 Chloroflexia bacterium
ACGAGCAAAACCAGCATGGCGGTGCTGATGATCGACTCGCCGAACAGGCCGAGGGTGAGGATGCCGACAGCCAGGGTGATCTCGCCCAGATTGCCGGTGTTCACGTTAGCGTTGCCGCTGACCTGGAGAAAGGCCAGAATGAGGACGTTGCGGGCCAGCACGATGATGCCCACCCCGGCAGGCACCATCCCCAGGATGAGCAGCTTGCTCAGCAGCACATAGGAGGTGCGGAGCGCATCCAGCCGGTTCTCGGCATGGAGCCGGGAGAAAAGCGGCGTCTGCACCCCGGTCATCGGCGTCGAAATCGCCGACAGCACCCGCTGGACCAGATTGTAGGCCACGCCCAGCCCGGCGATGGTCAGCGCCGAACGCGGGTTGGTGCCCAGGATGAGCGGGATCATGATGATCACAAAGTTCTGGCTGTAGAGATAGACGCTGAAATTAAAGATATACATCATGGCGGAATAGGCCGAGAAGCGCCGCCAGAACGTGGCCGGGGGCGGCAGGTGGGCCAGTTGCTCCGGCGTGGTCGCCTGCAAGCACACGGCCTGTTCCTGCCGCAGCGCCCGGAACATCATCGTCACCGACAGGATCACGGCGATCAGCGTGCCCAGCAGGAGGGCGAGGAGCAGCCCGATCACCCGCGCCCCGGCCACCGCCACCGTGCCGCCCACCACCACAAAGGCGATCCGCAGCGCCGGGATCAGCACGGCGTTGATCACGTCGAGCGTGTTGGTGATCTTTTGCCGGAAGTAGGCGTAAAGCACCTGGATCGAGCCGTCGGAGATCGCGCCTAGCACCAGCATGACCCCGATCAGGGCGAGCAAGAACGGTCCCGCGTCGGGCGACAACGCCCCGCTGGTGTCCACCGAAGTATCACCGGGGGCGGGGATTGGGGCGAGTTGCAGCCGGGCCAGGAACGGGTCGGGCACCAGGAACAGCACGGCGATAAAGGGCAGCAGGGTCAGCACCTTGATCCAGGCCACCTGGCGTAAGAACCGGCCCAACCCGGCCCGCCCCTCGCGGATCTCCACTTCGGGGATGAAGCGCGGCAGCGCCCGCTCGACCCCCAGGTCGGAGACGATGCCGAGTGTGCTCAACACCGCCGTGATCCCCAGGTAGACCGGGTAGCTGGTGATGTTCAGCAGCCGGATCACCACCACCGAGGCGACAAACCCCAACCCCAGCTTCAGCGGCAAGAACGCCGCGTTCCAGAACACGCCCCGTCCCGCCCGCTGCGCCACGTCCGGACGCTGAGTGCTGAGTGCTGAGTGCTGAGTGCTGAGTTCGGGGTTTTCGTCTATCATTTTAGCGATGAGTGCTGAGCGATGAGTAATGCGTGATGCGTGATGCGTGACGAGCAATGAGTAACGAGCAATGAGGACTGAGGGCTCAGCACTCGCTACGGCGCGGCGGCGATTTGGGCGCTGTCGAGTTGCACGCCGAGGACGCGGGGGTCGTTTGCCATGCTGGGCGGGCGGGTGGACCAGGGCGGCACTTCCAGGCGGATCAGCACGTCGGCGCCGGACTGCGGCGGGATGGGGAAGGCGAAGTCCTGGAAGGCGGCACCGGGCAAGACCCGCGCCGTGCCCACGGCGGTCCCCACGGGATCCCCGGTGGCGGGCGCGGCGACAAAGACCTGCACATCGGCGGGGCTGGTCCGCTCTTTCGGACCAGCCCGCAAACGCAGGATCATCCGGGCACTCTGGCCCGCCGTCCCGGCCCAGGGCAGGCGCAATAACGCCGCCGGGCCGGTCGCGCCGCCGGTCGTCACGCTGCCGTGGGTCCAGCGCCAGGGAGTCGCGTCGCCGGGATCTTGCTCCTGGTTATAGAACCCGCCGACGGTGTAGGCGTAGTCCATCGTGCCGATATCGAGCGAGAACGGCCAGGTGGGCGGCGTGGTCTGGGTGCGCGAGACGATGTCATAGATGCCGAACGGCAGGATCGATTGGGCGATGTTCGACGGCTTCTGCGGTCGCAGTTGCTCCAGTTCGGGCACGCTCCACGTCCACTGCGGATTGGCAATGGGCTGCACGGTCAGGTCGGGCATGTTCAGCTTGCCGCCGTTCGCGCCCATGATCGCGTAGACCGCATAGCCCTGCGTTTTCCAGCGCTGGATCATGCCCTGGACGATGTCGGAATGGAGGTCGCGGCCAAACGACTGGTTGAGCGAGAAGGCGGTGAAGCCCCAGATCATCTGGAGCGGGGTGGCGATCAGGTAGGGTTCGTCACGCTCGTTGCTGAAGAGCAGGACCGTCTTGG
Source organism: Chloroflexia bacterium (assembly GCA_038239755.1). GTDB lineage: Bacteria > Chloroflexota > Chloroflexia > QHBQ01 > JAICKM01 > JBBSAN01. The sequence goes on from JBBSEL010000170.1 coordinate 2,263, forward strand.
CCGGATTGGGGAAGCGGCTCACCAAATTTTCCATCTGGGCCACCGCCCCGCCCTCCTCCACATGGGGGATGATCACCCGGCTGGTGTAGACAAAGAAGATGAGCAGCGCGGCGTAGGCTGTCCAGCCGCCGACCCGCGCCGGAAGCCGGGGCCGCCACTTTTCGCCCACCCAGGCCAGGAAGTAGGCGACGAAGATGAGCAGCGCCGGGATCAGCACGGTCAGATAGCGCCGTTCGCTGTAGATGTAGGTCGGCACGGTGTAGGTTTCGTCGGAGAAGATGACGCTGACCACGGCGAGGGTGATGAAGAACGCCCCCGACGCCAGCGACAGCCGCTTCCACAGGGCGCGCAGCAGGCCCAGCCCGCCCAAAATAATCCCCAGAGGCGACAGGTACCAGCCGACCCGCACCAGATTTGCCCCCACCTGGGGGTCCACCGGCGCGCCGATGTAGCTCTCGAAGGTGAAGGGGATGTGGCCCGCTTTCGGGGCGGCGGCGATCAGCCGGGCGCTCTGGACCCAGGGAGCCACGCCGTATTGCCAGATCAGGTAGAGCATCACCCCCACACACAGTGCCCCCAGCCACCAGTTCCGCCGCCGGGTCAGCCAGCCGCCCAGCGCGGAAGCGACGGGCCGCAGCCGATCATGCAGTCGATCCAGCGCGAACAGGACCAGCCCGCCGACGTAGAGCAGCGCCAGCAGCTTTTGCCAGTCGCGCCGCCAGTCCTGCAACTTGTTGTGGTAGAGGTCGAGCGTGTAGGGATAGCTGAAGAAGAGGAAATGGACGAACCACACCCCCAGCAGCAGGCCCAGCGGGACGACGAACCACCAATGCTCGGATCGCCAGGTGCGGGTCAGCCGCCAGATCAGCAGGTAAACCCCCGCCGCCACCAGGTAGAAGGGGAAGTCGGGACGGGTCAGGGTCAGTTCGCCCAACGCCACGCCGCTGATGACCCCAAAGAGCCGCACCGCCGTGCCCAACCGCGCCGCCTCGGCCCCCGCCGCGCTGATCAGCGTGTCGGCGGCGGGGCGCTCCAGGCTCCGCAGGCGGCTCAAGCCCATGAGGAAATTGGCGAAGGCGTAGAAGAAGACGAAGGCCAGCAGTTGGGAGGGAGTCTCGGACACCGGGTAGCGGGCGAACCAGATCTGCACCGGGCAGAGGATGATCAGCGCCAGGGCGAGGAGGGCCACACTGGGGGTGAAGATGCGCCGGGTGAAGAAGTAGATGGCGGCGACCGCCAGCAGGGCCAGGAACGAGGTAGCATAGAGCGCGCCCCACAGCCCGAATAGCTGGTAGCCGATGGCGATCCAGACCGGGAAGAAGCTGTAGTGCTGGGGGACGATGGCGGCATCCTGCTTGTCCAGCACGTAGAAGCCGGGCATCCGCCCGTAGCGCAGGGTGAAGCGGTCGCGGTTGTACTCCTGCAAGACCTCGCGCAACTCGCTGTTGCCGCCGGGCAGGTCGTTGTTCAACTCGCGCATCAGCCGGTCGCGGATGAGGATCGATCCGGTGCGGCCCAGCGATACCCCGGCGTTGACGTAGGCCCCCGAATCGAGCGCGCCTCGTACCATCTCTGCCGGGCGGGCGAACAGCGCCGCCGCCAGCACCAGCAGCCCGCAGAGCAGCACAATCTCGGTGCGGAAGCGCAGGAGCCGCGCCCCCAGGGGTCGCACGCTGGCGGCGATAAAGCGCCCCAGGCCCAGCCAACTGCGCGGGCCAAGGTTCCATTCCCCGGTGTGCCAGCGCCACAGCCCGGCCACCAGAATGAGTTCCAGCGCGGCGATCAGCCAGACCGAAAACCAGCCCAGTTCGGCCAGGAGGAAGCCGAGCAGCCCGGTCAGCAACCCGCTGCTGAGGACAGCGAGGAAGACGCGCTCGGCGCTATCCGTGCCGGGCGGGCGACCATCGGGGAACAGGGTCCGCAGAATCACCGCCCCCGGCACCACCAGCAGCACCGGCAACAGCACCAACCCCAGGAGCGGCGGAATCAAGCCAGGTATCAGGTGAAACCTCGTTACGAGTAGTCAGTGGTCAGCAGTCAGTGGTCAGTGATTGGGTTTTCTCGTTTTACTGACTGCTGACTGCTGACTGCTGACCACTTCGTCGTACAGCGCAATCGTCCGGCGGGCGACGGCGGGCCAGGTGTAGTCGGCGCGCACCAGGGCGGCCCCGGCCTCGCCCAGCACGGTAGCCTCCGCCGGATGGGTCAGACACCAGGCGATGGCCGTCGCCAGGGCGGGCGCGTCGGCGGGCGGCACCAGCAAGCCGGTCTCGCCGGGCCGCACCTTGTCGGGTATATAGCCCACGGCGCTGGCGACCACCGGGCGCGCATGGGCTAGCGCCTCCAGCGTCACCAGCGAACTCCCCTCGTATAACGAGGGATGGGCGAACAGGGTTGCCAGCGCATACAGGTTTTGCAGGTCGGTATCGCCCACCGCGCCGGTGAACGTGACCCGATCCGTCAATCCTAATTCGCCTGCCAACCGTTCCAGCGCCGCCCGATCCTGCCCGGTGCCGACGATCAGCCAGCGCCAGGACGGCCCCCCGGCGGGCAATGCGGCCAGCGCCCGCAGCAGGTGGCTGAAGCCCTTGTTCGCCTCCAACCGCCCGACGCTCAGGCCGACCACCCCATCCGGCGCGAGATTCCAGCGCACTCGTAAGGCCGCTTGCCGTTCGGCACTCACCGGCCCCAGCACTTCGTCCAGGTCCAGCGCGTTGGGCAGCACCACCACCCGCTCCGGCGCGACCCCCAGCAGGCGGCAAACCTCGTCCCGCGCCCCCCAATCGGTGGCGATCACCCGGTCGGCGGCCTGTGCCCCGGCGCGGTACATCGCCCGGAACGGCGCGTAGGCCAGCCGCTTCAAGGGGTGGCGCACCTTGAAATCTTCCAGGCCGTGCGGGTTCATGATCAGCGGCACCACCCGCCCATCCGGCCCGCGCCGCCGCCCAGGCTGTCGCACCCCCCAGGCACACAGCCCGTGGGCATGGACCACTGTCGCCGCGCCTCGCGCCACCCGCGCCGCCGTTGCCCGCCCCATCCGCTCGACAAACAGCGGATAGTTGGTCAACCGTGCCACAATCGAATTCGCCCGCAGCGGCAGCGTTGAATACGGGATCGTCACCACCCGCAGGTGCCCGCCCCCCGGCTCGTCTCCCGGTGGGGTCGCCCCCGGCGGCCAGGGTTGGGTAAACAGCGTCACATCCAGCCCGTTTCGCAGCAGTTGCCGGGTCAACGCTGTCGCGCTGCGCTCCATCCCCCCATACCCATGCTGCGGGAACACGGCCCGAACGAGGTGAGCAATGCGGAGGACTGAGGACTGAGGACTGAGGACTGAGGACTCCCCATCCGGCGCATTCCTCATGCCTCGTTCCTCATCGCTCATTGCTCATTGCTCACGACTCGTTCGTACAGTGCTTCGACTTGCGTGATGACCGCGGACTCATCGAAGCGGGCGCGGGCGCGGGTGCGGGCACCCAAGCGCAGGTGGTCGCGGCGGGGAGCATCGGCCAGTAGGGCGCGCAGTTCGCGAGCGAAAGTGGGCATGTCTGGCACCAGCACGCCGCTATCGCCGGTGATCGCATCGGGCGTGCCCCCGGTGTCCAGCGCGAGGATACAGGCCCCCGCCGCGCAACCTTCCAGCAGCACCCGGCTCAACGGCTCGTTCCAGGCCGAAGGAAAGAGCAACACGGTCGCCCGCGCCATCAGCCGCAATACGTCGTCATTATCCAGGTAAGCGAAGCGCAAATCCAACCCCGCTGCCGTCCCCTCCCGCCGTAACCAGCCTTCCAGCGGCCCGTCGCCCGCCAGCACCACCGGCAGATCGGCCCCTACTCCCGCCGCCTTCAGCGCCGCCAGGAGCAACTGCGCCCCTTTGTTCGGCTCCAGCTTGCCCACAAAGAGCAAGAACGGGCTATCCGACGCAAGACCAGCAGCAGCCCACGGCGGCGGGGTCGCCACGATCTGCGCGACATGGGCCACATCGACCAGATTCGGCAGCACATGCAGGCGGTTGGTCGGCACCGCGTCCGCCCGCCGCAATTCCCCGGCGACAAACTGGCTGACGGCGATCACCGCGTCGCTGGCGGCCAATGCGCGCCGTCGCCTGCTCGTGATCGCCTGCCGTAGCGGCAGCCCCGGCCACTGCCGCACGCTCCCCGCGCCTTGCGCCGCCCACAGGCAGTGCAGCAGGTCGGGCGTGCGCCAGCAGGTGGGACACGGCTCCTCGGTGGGCACACCGCCCCGCGTCTCCGGGATCTGCATCGTGCTGTAAATACACAGCGGCCAGTAGTCGCGCACCGTGCTGACCACCGGCAGCCGCCGCCCGGCCCGCCGCGCTGCCGTCGCCGCCCCCACCGCTGCCGGGACGCTCAATGTGTGCTGCGCGTGGACCAGATCGGCCCCCATGCGGCGGGCCACTTCCCCCACCAGTTGCGCGTAGCGTCGCGGCGCGACCACCTCGCGTCCCCACAGCCGTTGCACCGGTCCTCGCCCACGTGGCATATGCAACTCGAACACCGGCAGCCCTTCGTATTCTACTCCATGCACCTGGGGTTGTCCACTTGGGGCCGCGTCGGGGCCGAGGAAGCGGGGCCGCACCACCTGCACTGTGTGCCCTCGCGCCGCCAGCGCCCGCCCCAGGTAATACGTACTCCACCCCGACCCGCCGCAGCGAGGGGGAAAGACATCAGTGGCGAGGAGAATACGCATAGGCGGAGGACGAGTGGTTAGTGGTTAGTGGTTAGTAACTATCTCAAAAAGCCAGGCGCAACCAGCGTCTGGACCATAACAAGGCGCACGCCAGGTGCA
>JBBSEL010000171.1:0-7054 GCA_038239755.1 Chloroflexia bacterium
CAGGCAATGAGCAGGGCATGCTGAGTGGGTTGGCGGGTGGCGGGATGGGGCATGGCACACCTCCTTCATGGAGGTTATACCCGATCCCCTTCATTTCGCCAGCATTTTCATGGATCGGCCCGTGGTTGCACAAGCGTTAGGCTAAGGGATCGGCAGTCAACCGCGTCCGATCGGCCCAGGGCGCGCTGCGTCTGCCCGGTGCGGGGGGCCTTGCAACACTTTTGCGACAAAGCCATAATACAGTTGTGACAGGGAGGGGGTAGGATCAGGAGGTATGCGCAGGCAACCGGCTGAGGTGTGGTCCGGTGCTGCCAGCGTGGCGAATGTGCGGCAGCGCCCGATCGGGGGCGATGCGGCGCGGGAAAGGGGGAAATAATGCAGCAGGTTTATGTCGTATTAATCGGGGATGCCGCCCGTCGCAGCCAGGTCAAAGCGGGGTTACGCGGCCAACCACAGGTTCATCTGGCGGGCGAGATGGGGGAATCCCAGGCGTTGCGGCTGGTTCCGCAACTCCAAGCCGATGTGATCGTTCTCGATTTCGGGGCCTTGGCGGTGAACGGGTTGGCCGCGCTGCCCTGGCTGGCGACGTTGCCCGGCGATCCGGCGATCATCGTCCTGGGAGCGAGCGGCACGGCGACCGAACGCCGGTTGGCGCTGGAGCTGGGGGCGCGGGCCTACGTGTCGCCCGACACCGTGGATCAGAGCCTCGGCCCGTTGATCACGACCCCGCCCCGGCCTGTGCTGCCGCTGGCGCGGGCGGCGTGAATGCCGCCGATAGGATGTTATGACAGAGTTTGTACCGCCGGTCATTCTCCTGGTGGAAGACGAAGCCGACCTGGCGCGGGTGATCCAGCGGGAGCTGGACGTGGCGGGCTACCGGGTGGTGCGCGCCGCCGACGGCCTGGAAGCGGTGCGCCTCCAGGCCATCCACCAGCCCGATCTGATCATCCTCGACTGGATGTTGCCCAAGCTCAACGGCCTCGACGTGCTGCGCGAGGTACGTCGGTCGGCGGCCACCCCGGTGTTGATGCTGACGGCACGCAGCGAAGAGGCCGACCGGGTGATCGGGCTGGAGGTTGGCGCGGACGATTACCTGACCAAGCCGTTCAGTATGCGCGAACTGGTGGCGCGGGTGCGTGCCCTGCTGCGGCGGATGGAGCAGGTGCGCGCGCTGGTCCATGCCGACCGCACGGAAGACGGTCCGCCCCTCCGGCGCGGCGACCTCTATGTGGACCCGACCAGCTTTATCGCCACTCTCCACAACCAGCCGCTCGACCTGACCCGCACGGAATTTAACCTGCTCTATCTCTTGCTGCGCAACCCCGGACGCGCCTTCAGCCGCGCCTATCTGCTCGATACGGTCTGGGGCGAGAATTACAGCAGCGGCGACCGCTCGGTGGATAATGCCATCTTGCGCCTGCGGAAGAAGCTGGGCGACCTGGGCGACACCATCGAAACGGTCTGGGGGATCGGCTACCGGATGAAACCCTCGCCATGAGTATCTCGCCCCGCGCCCGTCACTCTCTGCTGTGGAGCGCCGGGACGGCGCGTGTCCTGGTCGAAACCTGGCTGCTGGCGACGGTATTGTGGGCGGTGTTGCTTTGGCTGGACGCCGCCAGCCCCAAAATGCTGGTCAACTTCTTCCGCCAGGGCACGATCTACCTCATGCCCGGCTGCGCGCTGGTCGCGGCGCTGCGCCTGCGGATCCCGGCTGGCCCCCGGCCCCGCCAGGCAGCCTATCTGGCGGGGGTAGGGGTGCTCCTGGCCGCCGGGTTGGGGGCCATTCTGGCCACCTATATGACCCTGGCCGGGGCGGGCGATCCGGCAATGGGATCGCCGCCGCCCACCTCCAACAAAGTGCTCTTCACCGTGCTCTGGACCGTCATCAGCGGGATCGCCTTTGGGGTGTTCCGGGGCGGGCTGTGGCTCTGGCGCTTCTGGGACCGCTTGCAGCGACGTAGCCTGGTCTGGTCGTTCACCCACGCTCACCTGACGCTGGTGGTGGGGATCTCCGTGCTCTTCGCCCTCTTCCTCACAGTGGCGTTTGGCGTGCTCTTTCCTCCCAGCTACACTGAGGTCGGGTCGAGCAGCCCGCTCCTGACGCTGATCGCCCGGCTGCTGGCCGCGGTGTTCCCCCTGTTGAGCCTGCTGGTAGTCGTCACGGTAGCCGTGCTGGGCGTGGTCTTGCCGCCGTCCCTGCTCTTTTCCTACGTGGTCTCGCGCCGGATCACCCGGCGGCTGGCCCGGCTGGCTGCCGCGACGGGTGCCCTTCGCACCGGGCAGTATGACACGCGCATCGTGGTCGAGGGCGAGGACGAGGTGGCCCGGCTGCAAGACTCGTTCAACGGCATGGCCGCCGAATTGCAGAGCGCCGTGCGCGCCGTGCGGGCCGAGCGCGATACCGTGGCCGCGCTGTCGCTGGCCCGGCGCGAACTGGTTGCCGGGGTGTCGCACGAACTGCGGACCCCGGTGGCGACCCTGCGCGGCTATATCGAATCCACCCTGGCCGAGCATGACGGGCCGGTGCCCGCGCCCCTGCGCCACGACCTGGAAGTGATGGAACACGAGGTGCTGCGCTTGCAGGCGTTGATCGCCGACTTGTTCACCATGGCCCGCGCCGAGTCGGGCCGCCTGCCGCTGCAAATGGCCCCGACCGACGTGGGAGCATTGGTGGCGCGCCTGGTCGAAACCGCCGCGCCGCTGGTCTGGCAGTCGAGCAAGGTCCAGGTGGTCGCTGACGTGGCCCCCGACCTGCCCCCGGCCCAGGCTGATGCCGGGCGGCTGGAGCAGGTGCTGAGTAACCTGCTGCATAATGCGGTGCGCCACACCCCGGCGGGCGGGTTGGTCGGCGTGCTGGTCGCGGCAGCCCCCGACGCGCTGGTCGTGCGGGTGCAGGATACCGGCGAGGGCATCGCCCCCGAAGACCTGCCGCGCATCTGGGAACGCTTCTACCGGGCCGACGGAGCCGCCAACCCCGATGAGGGAGCGGGCCTGGGCCTGGCCCTGGTCAAAGAACTGACCGAGGCGATGGGCGGCACCGTCGCGGTGGAGAGTACCCTTGGCGAGGGCAGCGGCTTCACCATCCGGCTCCCCCGCGCCGGGTAATCCCCCGCCCCTACGACACTTTTGCGACAATCCCCCGATATTGCTGTGACACCGGTCCGTTACGATGGGACCAGCCGCTATCCTCACCCTCGTTATTCCGGGATGGCGCTGGAAGGGAACCCCTCGTGCCTGACAACGGAACTCTCCGACCCCGCAGCCTGGTGCCTGCCGCCGACTCCCCGGTGGTGCTGGCCGAAAACTTGACCCGGTCGCTGCCGCTGGGTGGCGTGCCGGTGAACATCCTCAACGGCGTCTCGTTCCGCGTGACGCGGGGCGAGTGGATCGCCCTGACCGGACCTTCGGGGTCGGGCAAATCGACCCTGCTCGGCCTGATCGCCGGGCTGGACACGCCGAACAGCGGGCGCATTATCATCGACGGTACCGACATTACCGACCTGGACGAAGGGGCGCTGGCCGCGCTGCGCAACCAGAAGATCGGCATCGTCTTCCAGGCGTTCAACCTGATCCCAACCCTGACCGCGCAGGAGAATGTCGAGTTGCCGCTCTATGTCCGATCGGGCCGCGGGGCTGTGGCCCAGGCGCGGGAGATGCTCGATCTGGTGGGGCTGCGGGCGCGCCGGAATCATCGCCCCAACCAGTTGTCGGGCGGGGAACAGCAGCGGGTCGCCATCGCCCGCGCCCTGGTCACCCACCCGGCGCTGTTGGTGGCCGACGAACCGACCGGCAACCTCGACAGCAAAACGGGCGCGCAGGTGCTTGATCTGTTCGAGCAGCTGCACCGCGAACTGGGGATCACCCTGATCATCGCCACGCACGACCCGCAGGTGGCGGGCCGGGCCGACCGGGGCTTGCACCTGGTGGATGGGCGGCTGGCGGTGGAAGCCGATGTGCCACAGGTGGCGGGAGGGCTGCGATGAAGCTGCGGTTTTATGGGCGTTATGCCTTGCGATCTTTACGCCGCGAGGGCCAGCGCACGCTGCTGGCCGTCGTCTGCGTGGCCTTCGGGGTGATGTCGGTCGTTTCGATGCAATTGCTGGCCGAAGTGGTCCGCACGGCCCTGGTCACCGACCCGCGCACGGCGCTGGGGGCCGACGCGCTGCTGACGCCGGCAGACCGGGGCACCCTCACCCCGGCCCAGGTCGCCCGCCTCCAACAAGAGCAGGCCGACGGCACGATCAGCGCCTACCAGCTACAAGCCGTGAGCAGCGCCGACAAGATCCGCCCGCCGGGCACCGGGCATGTCTACATCCTGCTGGGGACCCCGATGGGCATCGACCCGCTCACGCCGCTGACCGGCCCGGTGCCGCTGCGCCAACCCGCAGGCAGCACCGCCACCGCCGTCCTCCAGACCCCGATGGCCGCCGTGATCGGCGCAGGGCTGGCCGACACGCTCCAGTTGCATGTGGGCGACACCTTTACCCTGTTTGGCGATGAGGCCAGCGCTCCTGCGCAGCTTCAGGTGGGCGGGATTCTGGCTCCTGTGGCCGGGGGGCACAGCGACACCATCCGCTACAGCATGGACACGGCCCGGCGCTTGAGCGGCAGCACGGCCCCGGCAAACCGGGTCGCCGTCCTGTGGAACGATCCCATCCGGGCCGAGGGCGCGCTGAAGGCCGACGGCTGGCACATCTTGCGGGCCACGGATGCAGTGGCCGGGAGCGCCGATGCGGTCAACCTGTTCAGCTTCATGTTCAAAGGCGCGGGCATCCTGGGGTTGTTCGTCGGCGGGATCGGGGTAGCGCACACGCTGCGAGTGCTGCTGGCCCGGCGCACCACCGAGATCGCTATGCTCAAAACGCTCGGCTACCGCCGCCACGATCTGCTCCTCTTCGTCGGGATCGAAACCGCACTGCTGGGGGGCGCGGGGGCGCTGGTCGGTGTGCCGTTGGCCGTGGGGGTCAGCCAGTGGCTGTTGGCGCTACTGGGAGCCACCGGAGCGTTCACCCTGGTCTGGCAAGCCGACCCGTGGGTCATGGCCGGGGGTGCGGCGGTCGGCGTGGGCACAGCGGTGATCTTCGGCCTCTTCACCATCATCCGGGCCAGCGCGGTCCGCCCGGCGGCGCTCTTGCGTGAGCAGCCGATCCGGGGCGGCTGGCGCGCCTGGATCGGGGCGGCGGCCTTGCTCGCCCTGCTGCTCCTCCTCTTTACCGGAATCAGCATCGCCATCATGGGGTCGCCGACCGATGGCCTGCTGGTGATCGGGGGTGCCCTGGCCGGGCTGATCGGGCTGACCCTCCTCTTCGGCGGGCTACTGCTGGGGGTGCTCCGCCTGCCGACACCCCGACTGGCCTTGCTGACGCTGGCCCGGCGCAACTTGCGGAGCCAGTTGCTGCCCGCGATGTTTGCCTTGATCGCCCTGTTTATGGGCGTCTTCGCTATCGGCCTGGCCGGGACGATCATCGTCAACGCCCAGGCACGGTTGGTGGCGCGCACCCCGGCAGCCGTCGCCGGTCCCAACCTGACCGTCTTCGGTACGCGCACCGACCAGGCCGCGATCACCCAACAACTCACCGTGCAAGCCGTCACCGCCCACTACACCAGCGTGCGTGTGCCCGCCCAAATCGAGACCGGCCAGCCAGCAACGCCGCCCTGGCTGGATTACCTTGATGGGCGGGTGCCGGGTCAGGTGGGGACGCAGCTTTCCGTTGTCAGTGGGGGGCTGGGCGGGAATGGCGATGCCCTGCTGCCTGCCGAGACCCAGACCGACCCCTGGCACATTCAGGCGGGCGACCCGATCACCGTGACCACCGCCGAGGGTGTCCATACCCACCTCCGCGTCAGCGGCTTCTATGCCCGGCAGGAGGGGGCGCTGGACCAGCCGAGCGGGGTGATCGTCGGCCAGGATCTCGCCCAGCGCCTGGGGAGTGCCACCAGTCCGGTTGTTATCTTCGGGCAGGTGCCCGACGCCGCACTGGACCGTTTAACCACGGCGTTGGGCACCGCTTTACCCCAGGCGGCGGTCCTCAGCACGCACGACATCGCCGGAGCGACGAACCGCGTCTTCGCCAGCCTGTTCGCCTTTGCCGTGGGCATCGCCAGCCTGGCCCTGGTGGCGGGCGCGGTGCTGATCGCCAACGGGGTGGGGCTGGCCCTGGTGCAGCGGCGGCGCGAGATGGGCATCCTGAAGGCGGTCGGCTTCAGCGCCCGCCGCGTGCTAGGGACACTGCTGATCGAGAATGCGCTGCTGGGGGCGTTGGCCGGGTGCCTGGGGATGATCGCGGTCGGCGGGGTCGTGGTCTATATTAACGCGACCCGGCCCGCCGCGCAACTCAGCCTCGACCCCCTCCTGGCCGGGGTGATGATCGGGGTCGCGGTTGCTGTGGCCCTGCTGAGCACCACGCTGGTCGCTTGGCACCCCATCCACAGCCGCCCCTCGGCGGTGCTGCGGAGCGAGTGAGGGTGGGGTGGGGCGGTGGGATGGGGGTCGCGCTGCTCCCAACCCCCCGTGCCAGGGTCCCGGCCCGCAGGCGTGGGCCGATCTGGTGATCGGCCTGCCCGGCCAGGAGGGGCGCGACCACCAGTGGTCGCGCTTCGGGATAATCGCTGTAATCGCCGTCCAGAAAGACGATGATCGTCGCGCCGCGGGTCAGGGCCTGCCAAACCCCGACAGCGCAGTTGCCTTCCTCGTTCCAGGCGGGGATAACGGCGATGATCGTCTCGGCGGGGGGATGGGGGTGACGCACAGGCTCCACTTGCTCCCGCAGCCTCGGCAGCCTCTTTTGCATCAGCGTAGCGGCTGCTGTACGAGGCGCGGGGTCTCTTGTAGAGACCGGTTAAGTGTCCCCAACAGCTTCTGTACCAGGAACCGTCCGGTGCCTAACAGACGGCCACCGTGCCGCAGCGCAGCCCGGAACGCGCCTCCTCAGCATAGAATAAGGAAAGGCGAGCAGGGGAGGAATACCTAACATCTCTGCGTAAGGATCACATAAGAACCATTATGTGATCCTTACGTATATAGGAAAAGGCGAGGCCGCAGCGCCCTCACCTC
>JBBSEL010000172.1:0-7030 GCA_038239755.1 Chloroflexia bacterium
ATCTGGATTGGTCCCTTCGAGGCGGATGCAATTGCCCTGGAAATGCAAGAGGTGCGCGTGGCCCGCCCCCTCACGCACGACCTGCTGCGCACCGTTATCTATGAACTGGGCGCAACCGTGACCCATGTGTTCATCAATGACTTGCGTGATGATACCTACTATGCCCGTATCGTGATGGACGTACGCGGACGGCACGCCGAAATCGACTGTCGCCCCAGCGATGCGATCGCCCTAGCGGTACGGGTCCACTCGCGGATCTTCGTGGACGACGAAGTGCTGGAGCGTGCGGCGGTGACGCTGGACAGCGAAAGCGCCGACCGCGCCGAAGACATGGAAGTGCGACCCGCCGGACCCGCGCCCGATGACGAACGCCTGTCGGTCTTCCGTGACTTCATCAACAGCCTGGACATTGATGACCTCGACCGGCCTACCGATCGATCGTCCTAATCCCCCGGTGGCACGTCGCCGGTCCCTCTCTTTAGCAGCATAAGAAAAAGCCCCGCATCGGCGGGGCTTTTTCTTACAGGGAGCGGATCGTCAAGAAGCGCGTTCGACTTTGGGCGAGGCGACCACCCCCGCCGTGACTTCGTGGCCGACAAAGGGCCACTCCACACTTTCGGCCAGGTTGGCAGGCACCACCGACAGGTGGGCCGGGACCGACCCATGCGCCACAGGCGCGGCGGAGAGCGGAGCCGGACGCGCCCGCCGCCGCCGCTGACCCCGGCTATAGGCCACTGCCTGGACCAGGGCACGACTATCGTCCACCAGATAGCGCCGCCACAACCGGCGGGGTTCTAGCGACAGGCGGAACAGCCATTCCAGGCCCAGTTGTTGCAACAGGCGCGGGGCGCGGGGAATACGCCCGGTGACAAAGTTGAACACCCCGCCCACGCCGATGCTCACCGGCACATTCAGTTCCGCCAGGTGGTTAAAGATCCAGCGCTCCTGCTTGGGGGTGCCCATCGCCACGAACAGCATATCGGGGTGCGTGGCCCGCACCAGGGCGACCATCGCTGCTTCGGCCTCCGGGTTGCGCCCGTCGAAGTACGGCGGCGAATAGGTGCCCGCGATTTGCAGGCCGGGAAAGCGCGTGGTGAGATGAACGGCCAGGGCATCGGCCACGCCCGGCGCGGCCCCCAGCAAGAAGATCCGGTAGCCTTTCGCCGCCGCCAGGGCCGCGCAGTCCATCAGCAAATCGGTGCCGGTGATTCGTTCCGGCAACGGCTTGCCCAGCAGCCGCGACAACCAGATCAACGGCATTCCATCGGGGACCGAGATCGCGGCAGCGTTCAGGAGATCGACGAAATCGGGTTCCCGGTTGGCGATGCTCAGAAAATCGGCGTTGACCGTCACAATCTGGTGGGGACGACGCATTTGTACAAACTGATCAATACGTGTCAACACTTCTGGACGGCTCAGCCGGTCGATCAGGATCCCGATGATGTCGGCACAGTCACGAGCAGAAGCCGCCGACAGGGACTCGGTCAGGCTTTCACCGGTGCGTGTGGCTTCGACCTCGCGGATGAGCATGAGAAAAGCCTCCGTTAGAAAATTTGGGATAAAAGATGCAGCCCAGGAAAACCCATCACACCAACAGGGTGCGCCCAAGAATTGTGAAGGGGGCTGCTATATCAACGGGCTTATAGGGTACACTGTTATGCACAAGACGAAGCAAGCACGGCAATAAGCGTGCCGTAACAACCCGGTCTGCCCCTCGTTCCCTATGGCGGAAGGGGCGATCCGTGCCTGCGAGGAGACCGATAGGAAGGTCGTCTGTAGTCAGCAAGTGGAGGCCGGTAATAGACCGGCGAAGAAAGGAATAAACCCCCCGTTATGCCCAGCCGCACCGCGCTCGTCTTCCTTGTGCTGGTCGCTTGTAGCCTAGGCGCGCCGTCGATCCAGGCAGCACCATTGCCCGCCGGGGTTCCGGGAGATTGGCAAAAAGGGGCGGTGCTGATCAACTTTGGTCCCGACCCCTACCGGCCTTCCACTGCGGGGGCGCTTGATCTCTGGCAAGCTACCGGCGGCAACGCTGTCGCCATTTCCCCCGTCTGGTACATGGACACCCGCACCAGCACCGTGATCTATGCCGACGAAGGCCGGTCCAGTCCCAGCGACGCTTCCGTGCGCCGGGCGATCACTGAAGCCCATGCGCGCGGGCTGCGGGTTTTGCTGAAGCCCTACTTCGATGTGAAGGACCTCACCTGGCGGGCCGAGATTGCACCGCGTGATCCCACCGCCTGGTGGGCCTCTTACCGCACCTTTTTATTCCATTATACAGCCATCGGCAAGGAACTGGGGGTGGAAGAGTTCGCTTTGGGTACTGAAATGATCAGCATGACCAAAGCGCGCTGGGCCGACCAGTGGGGGCAACTGATCGCCGATATCCGGGCACGCTATGGTGGTGCCCTCACCTATTCGGCCAATTGGGGCAAGGGCGGCGCGGAATACGCCCAGATCTCTTGGTGGAACCGGCTCGACTACATCGGTATCTCGGCCTACTTCCCGCTCAGCCTGAAAAACCGCCCCACCCTGGACGAACTGGTCAGCGGGTGGACCCACTTCACCGACGCCTACGGCGACACCTATAACTGGGTGGCCGCCATCGGGGCGGTGCAGGCGCGGGTCGGGAAGCCGGTCCTGTTCACCGAGATCGGTTTCGGGTCCTACCCCAACACGGCGGGCCGCTGGGACGTGACCGAGGTCAAGACGGTCGATCTGGAAGCGCAACGCCGGGCTTACGAGGCGACCCTGCGGGTCTGGAGCGCCGTCCCCTGGTTTAAGGGCATCTACTGGTGGTATTGGGACACCGACCCGAGCGCAGGGGGGGCCACCGACCGGGGGCAGACCCCGCTGAACAAACCGGCAGCCGACGTGATCACCGCCTGGTTCGGCGGCACCGGGGCCGTCCCCGCCGTCGTGGCCGCGCCCCCGCCCAACACCCTGCCGCCTGCGCCCCCCACCGGCCCTGTGCCCACCGGCCCGGCTCCGGTCGTGCCCTCACCTTATGCCAATCACCCGGCGTTCACGCCGGTCGCCCCAGTCGCCAGCAGCCCCACGCGGCTGTACTTCACTGCCACCGGGCACACCCTGGCGGGCGGCTTCCTCGCCTACTGGCAGAGTCACGGCGGGTTGGATCTGTTCGGCTATCCCCTCTCCGAAGAATTTGACGAGGTCAATCCGAGCGACGGGCAGGTCTACACCGTGCAATACTTCGAGCGCGAACGGTTCGAGTATCACCCTACGAACCCGCCGGGCAGCCAGGTGCTTCTGGGGCTGCTGGGCGTGCAACTGGCGGCGGGGCGGCAAGACCCGGCCTTCGCCGGGGTGGCCCCGGTGCCGAGCAGCACAAGCCAGCAATACTTCGCCCCCACCGGCCACACCCTGCGCGGCGGCTTCCTCAGCGTCTGGCAAAGCCGGGGCGGCCTCGCCATCTTTGGCTACCCGATTTCGGAAGAATTCGCCGAGCGCAACCCCCTGGACGGGCGCGTCTATAGGGTTCAATACTTCGAGCGCGCCCGCTTCGAATACCACCCCGAGAATCTGGGCACCGACCAATCCGTGCAGTTGGGCCTGCTAGGACGCATCGTTACGGGCCGATAATCGTTATACCAACAGGCCGACTTGATCCATTGTCAAGACGGAGTTATTGTTGCGTTCGGTCCACCTGCTATTTATGGTATAGTTATGATGCATGAGTACGTATCGTAGTGCGTGCAGTCTGTGGGTTATTGGGAACTGTCGAGTGCGGAAAACCGTCCTGGCGAGAAAGGGATAATGTATGAACCGAATTTCTGAGCGCGCCGTCCGCGCCCTGGTGCGGGCGCTTCCGCTGTTGTCGATCCTGGCGCTGGTGGGGGGCCTGGGGGCGGGAGCCTACCGGGCGGCAGCCCAAACCCAATCCAACGTCGGGGTGCTGGGGGGCAACGGGATGCGGGGGATCAGCTTTGTCCACACCCCCGCCGCGCCGTTCGGCTCCGAAGCGGCAGCAGACTCGCTGCGGCGGCTGGCCGCCACCGGGGCCAACTGGGTGTCGGTGGTCGCCCCGTTCCGCATCAACAACGCCCATGACTCGGTGTTCTACCGCTCACCGAACGAGCCGGACCTCGCCAGCATCGCCCAGGTGATCGTCCTGGCCCACTCGCTGGGGATGAGGGTGATGCTGCAGCCGGTGGTCCTCGCCAATGACGGGGTCTGGAACGGATATTTTGAGCCGGACAACAAAGAGGCCTGGTTCACCAACTACCGCGCCTCGCTCGAAGAGTATGCCAGCCTGGCCCAGCAGACCAGCGTGGATCTGTTCTGCATCGGCACCGAGTTCTTCACCTTGACCAAGCCGCAGTTCAGCGGACAATGGCGCGACCTGATCTCGGCGGTGCGCCGCGACTATTATGGCCCGCTCACCTATTCGGCCAACTGGGGCGACAAGAAGACCCCCGAATATGCCACCATCGACTGGTGGGACCAGCTCGACTATATCGGCATCTCGGCCTATTTCCCGCTGTCGTGGAACAATTTCAATACCGACGCACTGGCCCAGGGCTGGTTCCGCTATCAAGATCCGTTTGGGGCCAACGCCCAGGGCCAGACCTTCAACTGGTTCAACGACATGTCAGCCCTCCGTGGTCGCTGGAACAAGCCGCTATTGTTCACCAAAATCGGCTTCGCCTCCTATGCCAATTCGCCGGGCCGCTGGGATGTGCGCCCCGACCCGTATGTCGAACTGAGCGTGCAGGCCAACGGCTACGAAGCGACGATGCAGGTCTGGAGCCGCATTGACTGGATGCAGGGCATCTTCTGGTCGCCGTGGTACAGCACGCCCAACGCGGGCGGCCCGCGCGACAACAGCGAAAGCCCGCAGAACAAGCCCGCTGAGCAAGTACTGCGGCACTGGTACGGCCCGCAACCCTAAAGGGGCGAGCGTATCGCCCGCCCGGATCTATCGTTATAACCTCGGTCATGCGCCAGGCGTGACCCGGCCCTTTCCAACGGAATACGGACTATGATAGTCGGTTGACTGTGCTTTCTCTAAGCCTTCCCTTTCGTTGTTCACCGGAAGACCTGGCCTTCCTTAGAAGGAGCACCCAATGCAACGTTCTCTCTCACCTGGGGCAGCCACCCTGCGGACGCTGTCCCTGGCTATTGTCGGTTTACTCGTCTGGAGCGCCTGGCCCGCCGGGCCGCTCGCCGCGCCCGCCCATGCCGATGTGCCCCTGGGGGTTGTCGGGGTCAATGGGATGCGGGGGGTCAGTTTCGTTTCTAGCGCCGCCGCACCGTTCGGGTCGCCCCAGGCTGCCGAGTCGCTGCAAAAGTTGGCCGCGACCGGGGCTAACTGGGTCGCCGTGGTCGCCCCGTTCCATGTGGCCGACCGGGCCGCATTCAGCTTCTATCGCGCCGGAGATGATCCGGCCCCGGAGGCTATCGCCCAGGTCATCCAGCAGGCGCATGACCTCAACCTGAAGGTGATGCTCCAGCCGGTGGTGGTATCGGGCGACGGCACCTGGTCGGGGGCGTTGGAACCAGCCAACCTGGACGGATGGTTCCGTGGCTACCGCGAGATGCTGGGCGAGTATGCCCGGCTGGCGCAGGGCACCGGCACCGACCTCTTTTGTATGGGGACCGAGTTCTGGGATCTGACCGTGCCGCAATATAGCGACTTGTGGCGCGAGACGGTGAGCCAGGCCCGCCACGACTATCACGGGCCGATGACCTACTCGGCCAACTGGGGCGACAAGAATACGCCCGAATATGGGGTGATCGATTGGTGGGATGCGCTGGACTATATCGGGATCTCGGCCTACTTCCCGCTCTCGTGGAACGATTTCAATGTCGATCCGCTGGTGGCCGGGTGGCGCAGCTACACCGACCCCTATGGGCCGAACACGCAAGGGTTCACCTTCCACTGGTTCGACCAGATTCATCAGGTCCAGAAGCAGTGGAACAAGCCGGTGTTGTTCACCAAAATCGGCTTCGCCTCCTATGCCAATTCGCCGGGCCGCTGGGATGTGCCCTACGACTCCCGCCTGGAACTGAGCGTGCAGGCGAATGCTTATGAAGCGACGATGCGCGTCTGGGGCCTGGTCGAGTGGATGCCCGGCCTCTTCTGGTCGGCGTGGTCCAGCGATGCCAATGCCGGTGGCCCCGTCGACAACGGCGAAAGCCCGCAAAACAAACCGGCAGAGGAAGTATTAACCCGGTGGTATACCGGAAACCGGTAGAAAGATCAGGGGAGTCCTGGGGAGTGCCCGGACCCGCCGCTATAATTTTTGCAAATGGGAAAGGATTAGAAGGATGCGCGAGTATTTAGAGACGTTTTTCCGGCACAAGTGGCTCTTTGTGGTGCCATTTGTTATTGTACTGGCAGTTGCGGTGGCCGGAGGGGTGTACTCTTCGTGGCAATACGAGTCGCACGGCGGCGTGTGGGTCGATTCGAACGCGGTGCTGGACCAGTCGGCCACCACCCTGACCGCCCCAACCACCGACAACAGCGCCAACAGCGGCGAGTTCGCCCGGCTGGATGCCTTGTTGCAGACCGACGACTTCGTCGGCAAGATCATCCAGAGTGTGCCCAAGCTCAACGCCGAGGCGAACACGCCGGAGAAGCTGCAAAGCACCATTGCCATCGTGCGCAAGAACCTGAACGTCTGGCCGTGGCAGCAAAACCTGCTTCAGTTCCGCTACCAGGGCCGCGACGGCGAGGTGGCACAGCAGGTGGTGAGCAACACGATCAACCTCTTCCTCGCCCAACGGCTGGCCGACAAAGTGGGCCAGGCCGACAAAGCGATCACCTTCCTCCAGACCCAGCAGACGGACTACCAGCAGCAACTCGCCACCGCCTCGGCGGCCCTCTCCGCCTTCGAGACGGCGCACCCGCCCAGCACCCGCGCCACGATGAGCGAACTGGACTCGCTGGAGTTCCAGCGGTTGACGACCAACTACCAGACGGTGCTAGACAACCTGCGCTACCTGGGCGGCGAACTGGACAAGGCCCGCTTCACCAAAGACAAGTTCCAGGCCCAGCACAGCAGCA
>JBBSEL010000173.1:0-7030 GCA_038239755.1 Chloroflexia bacterium
GACGTCAACGTCGCCGTATTGGTCGGCGTGGCGTTCTGGGTCGGCGTTTTGGTCGGCGTGGCGGTGTTGGTCGGCGTGTTGGTCGGCGTGGCGGTATTCGTCGGTGTGTTGGTGGGTGTAGCCGTATTGGTTGGGGTGTTGGTCGGCGTCGGCGTGTCGCTCGGCGTGTTGGTCGCCGTAGCGGTATGGGTTGGCGTGTTGGTCGGCGTCGGCGTGTTGCTGGGCGTCGGCGTCGGCGTCGGGGTCAGCGTGGGAATACCGACGATATGCACGATACCGTCCACATACAAGGCCGGGTTGGAGACCGTGACATTGCCACCGTCATTAATTTTGCTGTTGCGGTTGGCCGGCGCGGGGGGCGAAAACTGCCAGTGCAAGGTCGCGTCGCCGAGGGTCGTCCCGCAGAAGGTGATGCTTGCCACGCGGAAATCGCTGCCGGGCGGCGCGGGCGTGCCGAAGGTCGCCGAGGCGTAGGCCAGGTCGCCGGTGCCGTTGTTAGCCGTGTTCTGGAGGTTGGTACTAAAGACACCCAGATCGGGGGTAAAAGTGCTGCCCGCGACACAGCCGCTCTGCGCGAGATCCACCACTTGCAGCAGCGAATTGGTGAAGGTCAGATAGCTCTGCTGGGAGATGACGGCGTTGGTGCCGTCGTAGATCTTCAGGTCGAGCGTGAACTTGGTGCCGACGGTCACGGTGATTTCGCCCGGCACCAGGTGGGCATAGGCATCCAGGGTGGGGGGGGTATTCCCCGTTGCGTCGCGGACAGGGCGGCTGCCGCCCTCCTCGCCGCTACGCTGCGCCGACGCGGGCGCACCGATCACCGGGGTTCCGGTAGGAACCAGGGCAGATGTCAGGAGGCTGACCAGTAGCGCGGCGGCGAGTACCAGACGAAGGGGCGCGTTGCGCCCGCGCACGGTTCCAAACACTGATGATTGCTCCTTCCGTGGTCGGTAAACAGCCGTGTTTACACCAGGCCAAACCGCAACGGCTCATCCGAGTCGCGTTGCCGTCCTCAGCGCCGCGCACGTACCGTGCGGACATCGTTGCAGAAAAACGGACGGAACCGGGGGCCGCTCGCCCCCGGTTCCTGGTGCGTGATCCGTGGGTACGGATCAGTGGCTTTAGGCCCTAAGCGGCTACTTCACCGCCGGGAGGATGGTCAGGAGATAGTCCGCGAACGGCTTATTCTGGCTGTCCGCGAGCGCGGGGGTCGTCAGAAGCTTGCTGATGCGGTTGTTGGAGGTGCCGGTCCCCATTTGCCAGTGCAGCCGGGCCGAGCCGGGCGCGGTGGCCTGCACGGTCACTTGCCCGATGCGGAACGCGCCGCTGCCCCCGGTGGCCGCGAAGGTGGCCGAGGCGAAGGTCAGCGACCCCGCCGGAACCTTCAGCCCGTTCAACGCACAGCCGGTCGGCCCATTGCAAATCGCGTTCTGCAACGTCAGGTTCAGCACCTGCCCATCTGCGGTCACGCGGGCCGGGTTGTCGCTACCAGGCGAAGGGTTGCCCAGTTGCAGCGCCGCCGCCGGGAAGGTCAGATAGCTCTGTTGCCCGCCCACGGTGGTACCCGGCCTGGCGTTGACCCAGAGTTCGAGGACGAAGCGGTCGCCGACATGCACGGTTCCGCCGTTGGCCGGGGCGTTGCCTTGCGGGCGCAACTCCAGGACCGCGTGGCCGCTAGCCTGATTCAGCCCCGGATTCTGGGCCGGGCGGTTGCCGAGTTGCCCGAAGTTGGCGCGCAACCAGCCAAAGTCGCTGATATCTACTAGCTGGTCGCCGGTCCAGTCGGCGCGGGGGTCGAAGAGGGGATCGGGGGCCGCGTGGCCGAAGCTGGCATAGAGGATGCCGAAGTCGCTGATGTCTACCAGGTTATCGTTATTGGCATCGCCTGCTCGCTGCAAGCCCATCTCGACCGATGTGGTCAGGGCGTGATTATAGACGACACTCCCGCTAGACGAGAGGTAGATCGGCCCCTTGACGCGCCAGGTATAGGTGCCATTGGGCAGATTGTCCACCGGCACCGAGAAGTTGCCGCTGGCATCGGTGGTCAGGTTCGTGTAGGTGTAGACGTTGGGCCCCTGCGTCAGGGTCAGCGTCAGCGGTAACACCTGGAGTGGGTTCGACTGGGCCGGACGGCCCTGCCAGACGACGTGGCCCATGAACAGCGGCGAGACGATGTGGATCACATAGTCTTGATAGAGCGTCTGCCCGCTGATGACATGGTTAGTGTCGTCGGTGATCAGGCTGTTGCGGTTGGCCGGGTCGGGCGGGCTAAACTGCCAGTGCAGGGTGGCATCGCCGGTCTGGTTCGCCGCGAAGGCCACCTGCGCCACACGGAAGTCGCCGGTGGGGGTGGTCGTGCTGAAGGTGCTAGAGGCGTAGGCCATGGACCCGGCGGGCGCGGTCAGCGCGCCGAAGGTGCATGGGGTCGCGCTGTTGCAGACCTGGTTCTGGAGAACACTTTCCAGGCGGGTCTGATCCGGTGTGACGCTGTTGGTGACGGTCCCGGCGCTGCCGACGAGGATATTTTGCAGCAGGGTCGGGGGGAAGGTCAGGTAGCTCTGCTGGGCGCGGGCGTTGTGCGTCCCGCCGTTGATCAGCAGGTCCAGGGTAAACGTGCTGCCCACGCTGACGGTGATCGGGGTGGCCGGGGCGAAGTGGGCGAAGGCGTTAAAGCCGCAGGGCGCTGCGTTCACCGGCCCCACATCCCGCGTGTCGACCCCGTTGCCGGAGTAGGTGTTGGTGCCGACCTGGACGCAGGCAGACGGCGAGTTGCCGCGGCCAAAGTATTGGTCGGCCACGTTGCTCTGGTCGCCATCCACCGTCGTATTGGCGGTGTAAGGCAGATGCCCCGCCTGCCGTTGGATGCCCACGTCGTTGTTGCTGACCGTGTTGCCGTAGATCGAGGTCTGCAAGCTCTCCGCGACGATGCCGAAGCCGTCGCTGGTCGAGGGCTGCTGATAGCCGCTGACGGTGTTGTTCTTCACCACCACGCCGGTGGGGATATCTACGTTGTTGTTACCGAGCACATAGCCCCGCCGGAAGACGGCAATACCGGCCAGGTCACGCAGATCAGTGGGCGTGCCGGGGGGCCGCGACACCGTATTGCCGCTGATGACGATGCTGCCGTCGCCGGTCTCCAGGCCGGTGCCGTTGGGCAGCTTGATCTCGATGCCGAAGCGCCCATTATTGGACAGGGTGTTATTGGCGATCAGGTTCGGCCCGGCCCCCGCCATCAGCCCAGTGGCGGCCATGCCGCTGTCCCCGTTGGTCACGATGACGTTGCCGGTCATGGTCACACCGGACGCCGTGCCGTCTTGTAGCTCGATGCCGCAGCAGCCGTTGTTGACGACGTAATTGTTGGTGATCGTGATGTGCTGCTTGAAGCCGTTCCAGATGACGATGCCGCGCGCCTTATTGCTGTCGGCGGTCACGTTGTTAATCGTCACATAGGATACCGGGCCGTTCATGTAAATGCCCGCCCCGTTCACGGCGGCGGTCGAGTTGTTGTTATAAGTGGTGACCGAATCGACGGTGAAGTTGTTGTTGCCCAGCGTGCCGTTGATGCCCGATTGGGCGTTGAAGTTCTGCACGCGCAGGTTGCGGATGCTGACGCCGGTGATCCCGCTCGGCAGGGTGATGCCGGGGGTGCTGCCGTGGTTGACAGGAGTCGCGCCCTCGATGATGGTGCCGTAGCTCGCGTTGGCGCTGGCCCCCGCACCGATCAGGGTGATGTTGTTCTTGTTAATCGTGACGTTCTCGTTATACGAACCGGCACAGACCTGGATCGTGTCGCCCGCGCTGGCGGCGGTGACGGCGGCCTGGATCGTGGTGTAGGTCGCGCCGGGGCAACTCGGCCCGCTGCCGACGACCAGCACGCTGGCCGGGCGCTCGAAGTTGTAGGTGGTGCTGTTGCCGCTCACGCCGAAGGTGAAGCCGTCCACATAGCCGGTAAAGCCGCCGGTCCAGGGGCCGCCGACCCGGAAGTGGAGCCAGCCGTTCCCGGCGCGCAACCCGGCATTGGGGAAGGCGGCCAGCACCTGGTTCCAGGTGCAGGGGCTAGACTGGGGACAGGTGCCGTTGCCGGGTGCGCCGCTGGCCCACCATTTCCCGGTCATGGGCGTCCAGGTCTGCCAGGTGCCGGGCGTGATGACGCTGCCGTCCTGGTAGGGTTCGTAGACCAGCCGGCCCTGCCAGGCCGTGTTGGCATCGGTCAGGTTATAGTCAATATCAAAATGGAGGGCCGGGGCCAGGATGGTGCTGGCGCCCTCGCTATAGGAGCTATAGCTCAGGTTGGTGATGTCCGCCAGCCGGGTTCCCGCGTAGGCCAGGTTGGACAGGATGAACCGGCCTGTCCCGTCCACCGCGAGCCGGGCGCTGCCGGTGCCGAGCGGCGGGGTGGCCGGGCCTGTGACCAGCATTCCCCCACCCGCTGCGGTATCTTCCTCCATCCAGCGCCAACCGCCCAGGTTAGACGGGGTGATGACGACCGTTCCGCTGGTGGGCTGGGCGGGGGCCTTCGGCGCGGCGGTCGCTGCGCCGGGGGCCGGCGGACCGGCCAGGACCAGGCTATTCGCCGAGGTGCTGAAAAGCAGGCTGCTGATCAACGTCAGCGCGAGAACCACGAGGGCGAGAGGTGACTGACGAAATCGTTTCATAATGATCGCTCCTTTTATGAACTCTAACGGTCATTTCCAACCCGGTCCTGTCCAACAGACAGGGCGATATAGGGCGTTCACCGGCCATGATCTGCGAGCCTCGATCCGCAAATCCGGCGAAAATCTGTGGGTAGGTTTCCTCCTGTCCAAGAATAGCGGCATGACCCGCACGCTGACACAGCGCGCCCATCGGACGTGGCGCAGCATGAGGTGGTATCTTCTAAGTCCCTGGGACCGCTAATACTGGGGTGAGAGTCGTGTGTTCCGCTGACCCATAATCCGGTGTTGCTTGCCCCGCTGGGCGGCGGGGGCCGGTGCGATAAAGCACCGCAGAGTGCGGGCGAAGCCGAAGGTTACAATGCTCCGCACACATGGACCTGCTGCGTCGCTGTGTCGTAGACGCTGGTGCGGGGTTGCGGCACAGGGCGCGCTGGGCCAAAAGGCGACCTGTGGTCGTCCGGCGAATACGCCGTCCCCGTCCCTACCCGCTATCGGGCCAAACACTACGCCCTACTACTTCCTGTTGCGGCACAAGCAACGCCCCCGGCAAGGCGTACCCCTTACCTATGCCAGGATAGATACCGCTCAGGCCCATGATGTCCTGCATAAGTATAGTACTTTATCGCATAGAGTACAATAGCTTAATGAACCCAACTCTACACTACGTTAGACCACTTTCAGACTACGATAAAACTACATAAATTATTTCACGACTATTTTGTTCGTAAGTCACTTTACCTGAAGTACGAATCATGGTATAATAGGATGCGACGGACCTTAAAATAGATGATCGGATGCTATGCGCGATCTGACCGAGGCACCTGAAGATTCTCCCGCCGATTTTGGGACCGAGCTGCGGGCCTTGCGGCAAGAGTTGCAACTGCATCAATGGCAGGTGGCGGCCACCCTCACGGCGGCCCAAGGCCGACCCCCCGTCGAGCGGGTGCAGCACTGGGAGCACAATCGCCGCCGCCCTCGCCGCCGCGAGGCGGTACTCGCTATCCTGGCCGGATGCTATGCGATCAACCCTGCCGTCGTGACCCCGGCGCGCGCCGAGCGGCTACTCCGCAGCTACCAACCGCAACAGCCGTTGAGTAGAGCCGACTATAGCCGGATCTTCGGGGTTCCCGCCGTCGCGCCCCCGGTGGGAGCCTTCGGCCTGCCCCCTCCTCCGCGCGGCCCGTCCCGCCCCCCGTTATTCCGCCCGTCCGGCAATCTGCCGTTCCTGCCGACCAGCTTTGTCAACCGCGTCGCGGAGCTACACCAGCTTGTAGAGCTGCTCGCCACCCAGCGGCTGATCACGCTGACCGGCCCCGGCGGGATCGGCAAAACACGCCTGGCCGTGGTGGTGGCCGAGTCGGTGGAAGCGTTCTACCCGGATGGGGTATTCCTGGTTGATCTCGGCCCGCTGACGGAGGCTGCCGCCGTCGAGGGGGCCGTGGCCGGCGCGTTGGGGATCGAAAAGGGGACGAACGAGGGGCCAAGTGCGTCCCTGGTGACAGCGTTGCAGCCCTACACGCTGCTCCTGGTGCTCGACAACTGCGAGCATCTGCTGGAGGGGGTGGTCCCGCTGGCGGAAGCCTTACTTGCGAACTGCCCACACATCGCCCTGCTGGCGACCAGCCGCGAGGCGCTCGGCATACCCGGTGAGTTGGTGCAGCGGGTGCCGCCGCTGGCCCTCCCCGCGTCGGCCCCCGCAGCGGACGTGCCGGCTGCTGACGCGGTGCAGCTTTTTGTCGATCGGGCGCGCGCGGCCCGTCCAGGGTTCACGCTCACGCCCGCCAATGGGGACGCCGTAGCCCGCATCTGCCGGCGGCTGGGGGGTCTCCCGCTGGCGATTGAACTGGCGGCAACCCGGATGGGCGCGATCACCGCCAACGAATTGGATAGCCATTTGGAGGGGCAGTTCTGCCCACTAGGCGGGGGTCCCCGCAGCGCGCCCCCCCGGCAACGCACCCTCCAGACCCTCTTCGATTGGAGCTATGACCTGCTGACCCCCGCCGAGCGCACCCTGTTCATGCGGGGTGCGATCTTTGTCGGCGGCTGGACGCTAGAGGCTGCCGTGGCAATCTGTAGCGACGAGACCGTCCCCGAAGCCCTGGTCTTAGACCTGCTGGTGCAACTGGTGGCGAAATCCCTGGTGCAAGCCACGCCGCGTCCCGGCGTCGCCACTCGCTATTATCTGTTGGAGCCGCTGCGGGCCTATGCCGGGGCGCGGCTGGCCCAGACCGGCGAGATGGAGCGGCTACGCCTGCGCTATCAAGAATGGTATCTCGCTCTGGCCGCGCACGCCGCAGCGGGGCTGGCAGGCGCCGAACGGCTTTACTGGCTGCAACGGCTGCGCGCCGAAGAGGAGAACCTGGAAGCGGTGCTGA
>JBBSEL010000174.1:0-7030 GCA_038239755.1 Chloroflexia bacterium
CTCGTCGGCCACCGGGATCACGCTGCCGTAGAGGAACAGGTGATAGGCGGCCAGCCCTACCCCCAGCACGATCACCGGCGCGACCAGCCACAGCGCCTGGGGAACCCGCCCGGCCCACATCCGCCAGGCGGCGCGGACCCGGTCCGCCGCCGGGGGCACGGCAGCACCGCCGGGCGTGGTGGCATAGCTACGCCACCATTGGATCGCCGCGTACAGCCCCAGCGCGGCGGCTATCGGCGTGCAGCGCAGGGCGAGCCAGGGGATGAAGCCGAGGCACAGCCCGACCAGCACCAGCCGCCCCGGCCCGTTGGCCCGCCAGCCCAACGCCAACCGCCGCAAGGCATAGATCACCACCAGGCCCGTGGGTAGCTCGGTGAAGATCATAGAGGAGTAGCTCATCAGCGGGCTGCTGAAGGCCAGCGCCGCCCATACCGCCAGCGCTACCCCGCGCCGCCCGGTCGTTTCATAGGCCAGCAAGAAGATATTGGTGGCGATCAGGGCACCGACCAGGCACATAAAGACCACCGTCGCGGGCCACCACAGGCTGAACCATGATCCGATGATCCAGGCGGGCACCAGCAAGATCCCCAGGCCGGGCGGGTGGTAGGAATACAACTCGGTGAGGGGGCGGGCGCTCGACGTGGCAAGCTGGCGTGGGAGCGGGTCGGGGGCGGGCATCCCGACAAAATCGAGCGGATGGGGAGCCAGGCTGTAAAACTTGGCTTCATCGTGGTTCGCGTAGTTATTGCTCAGATTCAGGTCGCCATCTTGCACCAGGCTGATCGTGTCCAGCAGGTAGAACGGCTGGTCGCCGGTGGGGGGCGAGGCATAGCGCACGAAGCGGGGCAAGAAGACCACGGTCAGCAGGAAGGTCAGCAGGAAAATGCCCCCCACCCAGCGGGCGGGCAACGGAGGCCGGGCCAGGTCGGCGGCAGGCGGCACCGGGGGCAGCGCAGGCGGCGCGGGCGGGGGCAGGGAGCGATCAGGGGGGGTGACCGGCTGATCGGGAGGCTGGGTATAATCCGTCATGGCGTTCCCTCGCTATGAGGCGGCAACGCTCAGGCACCTTCCCTGTTCTAATCTGTGTGATCTCCGCGATGGCGGACCGGCGGATTGTACTGCTTGCGCCCGAACCCTATCGTTAGGAGAGATCTTGAGCCTTCTGCCTCGCGTGAGGCAGCAGAAAGGTAGTCTCGAACCCGGCTCACACAGCGGGCGATGCGCCCTCGCCGCTAGCGGCTGTAAGTTGTCCGCCCCGGACCACCACGGGGCCAGGGCACCTCTATCATACAACATCCCCGGTCTGCGTGCTATAGAACAGGACTATCGGGTACGAACGATGGGACCGGCAGCGGATCGTCGCCACCCGGCCCCATCCCGCCCGGCGGGCCAGATGGCACGGATATCGCTGTAGTCCTGGCAGATCGTCCCACCGGGTTTACATCATTGGGCGGAGCCGGGTTCGGTCCCACGACGGGTATACGTGGGGCGAGCGCGTCGGCTATAATTAACCCTGGGCCGATCCCCGTCCCCGGCCCAATACTGTGCCCCGCAAGGAGAATTTCTTCCGCTTATGTCAACATTGCGCCCTCTGCTGCCCTATTTGCGCCGCCATCGCGGGTGGCTCTTGGTGGGCATTGTGATGATTATCGCGAACACGATCCTCAGCCTGATCCAGCCTTACCTGCTGGGCCGGGCCATTGACGCGCTCAACCAGGGGCGGCCCCAGAGCGAGGTGATCACCCTGGCCGGGGAGATCCTGGGGCTGGTGCTGATCCAGGCGGGCGTGTTGTTCGGGATGCGCATGGCGATCATGGGCCAGTCGCGGGTGATCGAGTACGAGATGCGCGGCGACCTGTTCGCCCATCTCCAGCAGATGGAACACGCCTTCTTCCAGAACATGCACACCGGCGATATCATGGCGCGGGCGACCAACGACCTTAATGCTGTGCGCGAAATGCTCGGCCCCGGCATCATGAACAGCATCAGCACCACACTGATGTTCTGCATCGCCATGGTGCTGATGTTCGGCCTGAACCCGTTGCTGGCCTCGGTGGTCGTGATCGTGTTGCCGCTGGTCAGTCTGGCCTTCGTCCTCGTCGGGCGGCGGATGCACCGCCAGTATGAAAAGGTGCAATCGCAGTTCGGCGTCCTCTCCACCATGGCCCAGGAGAACTTCTCCGGCATCCGCGTGGTCAAGGCGTATGGGCAGGAAGAGAACGAGATCGCCGTGTTCGCCGGGGGCAACCACGAATACATGCAAAAGAGCCTGGCCTTCTTCCGCCTGGAAGGGCTGCTGTGGCCGATGATGAGCCTGGTGCTGGGCACGGCGGCGGCGCTGATCCTGCTGATCGGCGGCAACGAGGTCATCGCCGGGCGGCTCACCCTGGGCCAGTTCGTCCAGTTCAACGGCTACCTGACCCTCCTCTCCTGGCCGATGATCGCGCTGGGCTGGGTCGTGACCCTCTACCAGCGCGGCACCGCCTCATTGGTGCGGCTCAACGCCGTCATGCGCCAGGCCCCCGCTATCGCGGACAACGCCCGCACCCAACCGATCACCACCGTGCAGGGCGATGTGGTCTTCGACAACGTGTCCCTCTCGTATGAAGAGCGCCCGGTGCTGCAAAACGTCAGCTTCCACATCCCGACCGGGCAAACGCTGGCAATTGTCGGGGCCACCGGGGCGGGCAAGACCAGCATCGTCAACCTGCTGACCCGCGTGGTCGAGGCCAGCAGCGGCACGGTGCGGATCGACGGGGTGGACGTGCGCGAGCTGCCGCTGGCCGTGCTGCGGCGCAACATCGGCTATGTGCCCCAGGACACCTTCCTCTTCTCGGTGCCCCTGCGCGAGAACGTCGCCTTCGGGGTGGACGATGCCGCGCCCGTCGCCGTGGCCCGCGCCGTGGAAACGGCCCGGCTGAGCAAGGATGTGGACCAATTCCCGCAGGGGCTGGACACGATGATCGGGGAGCGCGGGGTTACCCTGTCGGGCGGGCAGAAGCAGCGCACCGCCCTGGCCCGCGCCATCATGCGCGACCCGGCGATCCTGATCCTGGACGACGCGCTGTCGAGCATCGACACGCAGACCCAGGCCGAGATCCTGGCCGGGCTGCGCCAGGTGCTGGCCCATCGCACCAGCATTATCATTTCGCAGCGTATTTCGACCGTCAAGGCCGCCGATGAGATCATCGTGCTGGACGATGGCCGGATTATCGAGCAGGGCACCCACCAGGCCTTATTGACCCGCAGCGGCATGTACGCCCGCATGTATCGCCGCGAACTGTTAAGCCAGGAACTAGACGAGGGATGAGCAGCGAGCAGTGAGCAGCGAGTGAAACGTGATAGTGTGCATCGGCTCACCAACCACTAACCACTCGCTGCTCACTGCTCACTGCTCGCAACCAGGAGCAACGTATGAACGGGCCGGTACAAGAAGACGAAATTTTAGGAAAAGCCTATGACTCCCGGCTGATGCGGCGGTTACTGGGCTACCTGCGCCCCTACAAGTGGCAGGTGGCCCTGGCATTCGTGCTCATCTTCGCCACCGGGGCGACGGACCTGATCCCGCCGTACCTGACCAAGCTGGCAATCGATCAGCATTTTGTGCCCAAACAGGCCGACGGGCTGGGGCTGATTTTCGCCGCCTTTATCGGCACGCTGATGCTGAACTTCCTCTTCCGCTACACCCAGACCTACCTGATGCAGATCATCGGGCAGAAGGTGATGTATGATATGCGGGTGCAGATCTTCAGCCACCTGCAACACCAGTCGCTCAGCTATTTCGACCACAACCCGGTGGGCCGCCTGATCAGCCGCCTGAGCAACGACGTAGACGCGCTGAACGAGTTTATCAGCACGGGCGTCGTTTCGGTGGCGGGCGATCTGGTGGCACTGGCCGGGATCATTGTCGTCATGCTCTTGCTCGACTGGCGGCTGGCCCTGATCACGCTGGTGGTGCTGCCGGTGATCGCCTTCGTCAGCCAGTTGTTCCAACGCCTGATGCGCGACACCTATCGCCAGCAGCGGGTTCGTATCGCCCGCGTCAACGGCTTCTTGCAAGAGAACATCAGCGGCATGTTGATCGTGCAACTATTCAACCGCGAGGCCCGCAAGTACCGCGAGTTTGACGAGTTGAACAGCAGCTACCGCGAAGCGAACGTCCACTCGGTGCGGCTGTTCGCCCTCTTCTTCCCGGTGATCAACTTCCTGGCGGCGCTTTCGACGGCGCTGCTGCTCTGGTACGGCTCCGGCAGCGAGCTGAGCGGGATCGTCAGCCTGGGGGTGCTGGTCGCCTTCTTCCAGTACACCGACCGCACCTTCCAGCCGATTCGCGATCTGGCCGACAAGTACAACATCATGCAGGGGGCGATGGCCTCGGCGGAGCGGCTGTTCATACTGATCGATGAGCGGGCCACCGTGCAGGACCAGCCCCACCCGCAGGAGTTGGGCAAGGTGCGCGGCGATATCACCTTCGACCATGTCCACTTCGCCTACAACCCCGACGAGCCGGTGCTGCGCGACGTGAGTTTCACCATCCCGGCGGGCACCAGCGTCGCCATCGTCGGTGCGACCGGCGCGGGCAAGACGAGCATCATCAGCCTGCTCAACCGCTTCTACGACGTGCAGGGCGGCGCGATCAAGCTGGACGGAGTAGACGTGCGCACGGTGCCCCAGACGCAACTGCGGCGGCACATCGGCATGGTCTTGCAAGACCCGGTGCTCTTTTCTGGCACCATCGCCAGCAACATCCGCCTGCGCGAAACCGCGATCAGCGACGCGGAAGTGGCGCGGGCGGCGCAGTTCGTCAACGCAGCCCGCTTCATCGAACGGCTGCCCGGCGGCTACGAGTACGAGGTCAAGGAGCGCGGGTCGAACCTGTCGGTGGGCCAGCGCCAACTGCTGGCCTTCGCCCGCGCCATCGCCTTCAACCCCGAAGTGCTGCTGGTGATGGACGAGGCCACGTCGAGCGTGGACACCGAAACCGAGGCGCTGATCCAGGATGCGCTGGAGAAGCTGATGGCGCACCGCACCAGCATCATCATCGCCCACCGCCTCTCCACGATCCGCCATGTAGACCGCATCATCGTGCTGCACAAGGGCCGGGTGATGGAAGAAGGCACCCACGACGAGCTAATCGCGCGGGGCGACTACTACTATCGCCTCTACCAGTTGCAGTATCAGGAGCAGGAGGAGCAAGAACAGCGTGTGCGCGACGCCCGCCAGCACTTGCAAACCGCCTGATTCCCCCGTCGTCCACCAATTCGACCCCGCGATCCATTCCTGGGGGCGCGGGGTCTTTTTCGGTTGCCGCGGACCCGCCCCCACAGGTCAATCGGCCCAACTTATGGCTTGGCTTAACAGCAGGGAGTCAATATCACCCAAACTGTCATCCGAGCGCAGCGAAGGTGGGCTTGGCGATCAGCGGTGATCAGGCCACGATCCCGATCTCCAATAACGATCTAGAATCCCCGACAAGATCCTTCGCTGCGCGCAGGATGACCATGTCTGAGTGGAGGTGGTCGCTGCGCAGGTGGCCCAACGGTTTGCCCCGTTTCTGCCGGGCGGCGCTGCCACAGAGCCGCCCCCGCCACAGGTTTGACAAAGCAGGACGAAACGGGTAATGTATTTTAGCAGCAGTAGAGTAAGCTGGCGTTCTTGCAGTAGTATTCGACCTATCCATAGCACAAACGACTGTTAGCTGTGTTGCCCCCGTATGGGCGCGAAGGGGCCAATACAGGAAAGGAGCCTGATCTATGTTGTTCACAGCAAAGCACATCTGGCTGGGCTTGTTGGGCGGGCTGGTCCTGTTGGCCGGGGTCATCGCCGCCATGATCCAGGGAGGGGCAGGCGCGATCCCGGTGCAGGCCGCCCCTATTGCCGCCCCACCCGGCCTCCCCGCCGCGCCGCTCCAGGGCACACCTACGCCGGGTTGCTTCGCCCTCTGGAACATCATCCCCAGCGCCAACGCCAGCACCAACAACAATGACTTGCGCGGCGTGGTCACGCTGAGCAGCACCAATGTTTGGGCGGTGGGGAGCGCGGTCATCGGTACCCCGCCCAACACGGTTCGCAACACCCTGATCGAGCATTGGACGGGCAGCGCCTGGGCGGTGGTCAGCAGCCCTAGCCCCGGCAGCAGCGCCAACAACCTCTACGCCATCAGCGCCATCAGCGCCAACGACATCTGGGCGGTGGGCAACAGCGATGACGGCTTCAACCGCCCCACCTTGACCCTCCACTGGGACGGCACCGCCTGGACCCAGGTGCCCAGCCCCAACGCGGGCAGCGACAGTATCCTCTATGGCGTGGCGGCAGTGGCGGCCAACGACGTGTGGGCCGTCGGCTACAGCAGCAGCCCGCTTCAGACATTGATCCTCCATTGGAACGGCACCACCTGGACCCAGGTGCCCAGCGTCAATCCAGGGTCGATCAATATTCTGAACGCGGTGTCGGTGATCAGTGCCAACGATATCTGGGCTGTGGGCGGTTTTGTCAACGGCAACGGCAATCTCCAGACGTTGATGGAGCACTGGAACGGCTCCGCCTGGACCCAGGCCGCCAACCCCAACCCCCTGCCCGGCACGGTCAGCAACGCGCTGACCGGGGTCGATGGGGTCGCGAGCAACGATGTCTGGGCCGTGGGCTACTATTCCAACAATCCCACCGGCCCGGAGAAGGCGTTGGCGCTGCATTGGGAGGGCACCGCCTGGAGCGTCGTAACCATCCCCAGCGTCGGTGCCCGCGAGAACTTTCTCCAGGGTGTCACCGCCCTCGCCAGCAACAATGTGTGGGCGGTGGGCTACTATGGCACCACGTTCCAGACGTTGATCGAGCACTGGGACGGCAGCGCCTGGACCGTGCCGAATGTGCCCAACCCCGGCCCGCGCAACAATACGCTGTATGGGGTCAGCGCCGATAACGCCAACGACGTGTGGGCGGTGGGCTACACCACCAACGCCAGCAACGTCACCCAGACGTTGACCGAGCAGTATACCGGGGGATGCGCCACCCCCACGACCACCCGCACCCC
>JBBSEL010000175.1:0-7018 GCA_038239755.1 Chloroflexia bacterium
CGCGTCAACCTGCCAGCCGACCCACGCCCCTACTGCCCTTACCGCAGTCTATTCGCTTTCCAAGAAGAGGATGCGCCCTACTTCTTTGGTCGGGAGATCTTCACTACCGAACTCGTGACTGCCGCTAAGGCGCGTGCACTAGTCGCGGTCATCGGCCCCTCAGGTAGTGGCAAATCCTCAGCGGTCTTTGCGGGCCTGATCCCATTGCTGCGGCGCGACCCCACTTGGCTCCTCGCTACCCCTGATACCTACGCCTTCCGCCCCGGGACGGATCCCTTCGCCGCCCTTGCCGGGACACTGATCCCGCTGCTCGAACCGACCATGAGCCAGACGGATCGGCTTGTCGAACAGAGCAAGTTGGCGCAGATACTCCAAGAGCGCAAGTGTACTTTGCTGGAGGTGGTGAATCGCATTCTCCCCCAGCATCCGCCAGCGCGCCGCCTGCTATTGGTAGCCGATCAGTTTGAGGAAATATTCACTGGCAGCTCTCCCGCAATACGTAAGAGCTTTCTCGACTGCTTATTGGAAGTCATCAAGGGCTTGCCCAGCGGCTCGGCGGACCCACCCCCGCTGACCGTCGTACTCACCCTGCGGGCCGATTTCTTCAGCCAGGCCTTGGCCTACCGGCCGTTGGCCGACGCGCTGCAAACCGCCCAATTGAACCTCGGGCCAATGAGCGACGAGGAGTTGGCTCGGGCTATTACCAAGCCTGCTGCCGTTCAAGGACTGACGCTGGAAGAGGGGCTAACGGTTCGCCTGCTAGCCGCCGTCGGTAACGCACCGGGACGCTTGCCGCTGCTGGAGTTCACCTTAACCCAGTTATGGGAGCGGCGGGTAGGTGTACTCCTGACCCAAGAGACTTACGCCGCCATCGGCGGCGTGGAGGAGGCACTAGCTCAGCATGCAGATGCGGTGTATGCCGAGCTACCGGCGGCTACCCAGATGGCAGCTCACAAGGTCTTCCTGCAACTGGTCCAACCTGGCGCCGACGCAATTGACACCCGCCGCGTGGCGCACATGAGTGAGTTGGATGCGGCAGGCCAGGACGTAGTCCCCCGCCTGGCGGATGCTCGATTGGTGGTCACAGGGCGCGATCCCTTACAGGGCAGCGAGACTGTGGAGGTGGTTCATGAGGCGCTGATCAGCCATTGGGGCAAGCTAAAGGCTTGGGTGGATGTCGATCGGGCCTTCCGGCTCTGGCAGGAGGGTTTGCGCAGCGACATGCGGAAATGGCAGATGACCAGTGAGGACGAAGGCGCGCTCTTGCGGGGTGCGCTGCTGGCCACCGCCGAGGATTGGCTCACCCGCCGCCGGAGCGATCTCAGCACCAACGAGCAGGCATATATCGAACGGAGCATTGCGCGGCGCGAAGCGACGCACGAACAGGAAGTTGCCCAAGTGCAGGCCTTCGCCGCCCAGCAAGAGCAGGTGGCCCGCACCGAGCACCGCCGCGCTACGGAGCAGGCGCAAGCCAATCACCAATTGCGCCGGGTATTAGTCGGGCTGGCCGTGATCACGCTCGTGGCCATCGGAGCCGCCGGAACGGCCTGGCTAGCCAATGAGGCGGCGGCCCAGGCGCGCAGCGCCGCCCTGGCGGCCCGCGATGTAGCGACTTCCCGACAACTGGCCGCGCAAGCCCTGGCGGCCCTGCCCGATCGGGTGGACCTGGCCCTCCTGCTGGCGGTCGAGGCCACGGCCATCACTGACACCCTAGAGGCGCGCAGCAGCTTGCTGACCAGCCTGACCTCCAGCCCCCACCTGACGCGCTATCTACGCGGTCACACCAGTCGAGTCAATGGCCTGGCCTTCGCGCCCACTGATCGGCTCCTGGCGACCGCAGATGACAACGGGCAAGTCCGGCTCTGGGATCTGACCACCGGCCGGGCGCGTGGACCGCCGCTGGAGGATGGGCCTGGCTTTGATAATGCGCTCACCTTCAGCCCTGACGGTACGCATCTGGCTGTCGCCCGTGCCGACGGCACCCTCCTCCTCCGTCAACTGACTCCCAACCCCCCACCGCCGATCATTCTATCCAGTGATCAAGCGGCTCTGCTGGCAGTGGCATTCAGCCCCAACGGCATTCTGCTGGCCGCTGCCGGCCAGGCAGCTCCCGCTGCTACGCCGGTCATCCAGTTGTGGACCGCCGCAGACGGACTGCCTACTTGCACCTTAACTGGTCAGCACCACAACACTGTGACCAGCCTGGCCTTCAGCCCCGATGGGCAGTTCCTGGCCTCAGGCAGTTGGGATGGCACAGTGGTGATCTGGCAGGTGGCGGGCTGCAGGGCCCGCCGCACCCTGGGACCTATTGGCCAAGAGATTAGCAGCGTGGCCTTTGCGCCCACCGACACACTGCTGGCCGCCGGGAGCTATGACCACACGGTACACCTATGGGACATCACGAGTGGCGCAGCGGTAGGGGCATCGCTCATCGGCCCAACCGGAGCGGTACGTGCGATCTCTTTCCGCCCTGATGGAAGCCAATTGGCCGCCGCCAGTGCTGATCAGCATATCTACCTGTGGGATATGGCTCACCGCCTCAGCCCGCCAGCGCTGTTGACTGGGCATAGCGGCCCAGTGACTGGGGTGGGCTTCAGCCCGGACGGCTACACCTTGGCCTCGACGAGCGACGATCATCAAGTCATTCTCTGGACCGTCGACCCGTCCGGCCCCCTGGAGACCGTGCTGCGGGGACACACCGACGCGGTCCAGGCCGTCGCCTTTGATCCGACTACCCCCCAACGCCTGGCGTCAGCAGGGTGGGATCAGAAAGTGATCTTGTGGGATACGGCCACAGGACAGGCCCGGCTTACCCTCCGGGATGTCCCAGCGGATCTCTACGGTCTGGCCTTTAGCCCCGACGGGGCGGAATTGGCCGCCGCCGCCAACGATGAAGCGATCCATTTCTGGAGCAGCGCCACGGGCGAGCCGCGCCCGCCGCTGCCCGCACCCGGCTATAGCAGCAGCACGATTAGCTGGCAGAACACCCAGCACGGCCCCCTGCTAGTCGCAGCCAGTGACACGCAGATGCAGCTTTGGCATCTGCTCAACCAGCAATCGGCCCATTCCTCCCTAAGCGGTCCTACAGCGCTTATCACGACCGTGGCGTTGAGTGCGGATGGGCACTGGCTGGCGGCGGGCAGCGAAGATCGCGCCGTCTGGCTGTGGCAGGAAGCGGACGGCGCGGCTCGCCCTCCACTGGAGGGGCATCATGCCGCCCTCACCAGTCTGGCTTTTCAACCAGGTGGTTCCCTGCTCGTGTCGGCAGATGCGCTGGGCGACGTGCGGCTGTGGGACGTCGCAGGCGGGGTGGAGGTTCCTCCGGCGCTGACGGGAGCGGGGCGCGTGGTGGCTGTCAGCCCCGATGGGCGCTGGTTGGCGACTGGGATGGTGGGAGGGGCTGTCCAGTTATGGGATCTGGGGGCCCACCGCGCACTTGGTCCACCATTGGGCAGCCATGACGGGCAAGTTACGGCGCTTGCCTTTAGCCCTGATGGCCGCTGGCTGGCATCGGCGAGCAAGGACACGACGGTACGGCTGTGGGACGTGGCCCAGGCAAGCTGGATCCAGCGCGCCTGTGGGGAAGCAGGCCGCACTCTAACACTCAGCGAATGGCAGCAATATCTGCCAGCGGAAAACGCCTATCACCCTTCCTGCGCGGCGGTTCCCTAGTATTACAACGACGGTTCATCTTAGAACCTCCAAAATGGCGGGCTATAGCGGGTGTGCTTATGCCTGGCCCACTGAGGTAGGGAGCCAAAACCGCGCGGAGCGATCCGCAATTTTGTGCCTGGCCTTGAACGGTTTTCACCCTCAGACAGCGAACCGTCGTTGTAATACTAGAGACAACTGCAGGATCTGGTGCACCCAGTCGGTTGTAGACGGGCAGCAGGCGGACATGCTCTCAAGTGTGCCATGCCTAAATAAAGGAGTAGACTATGTATCGCGTGCGTTTAATCGTCATCGTGTTGTTGGGGTCGCTGCTGACCGGATGCGGAGAGGAGACACCCACCGTGACTCCACCTCCCGCCCCCACTCAGCCCCTGGCCAGCCCGGCGGTCCACCTGGTCATGGCGGTGCAGGGTGAACTGCTGGTCCAGCCGGAAGGGGGCGGCGAGTTTGTGCCCGCGCCCATCGGCACTTTGCTCTCGCCGGGCGATCAGCTCCAACTGGCTGCCGGGAGCACGGCCACTCTACTCTGCGCCGACTTGCAGGAAGCCGCCGTGGCCATCGGCACCGGATCCATCCCCTGCTCGGCGACAGATCCGGTACTGACCTACGATAACAGCCCACCCCCGCCCACGCTCGGCTCCGTTTCCGATAGTTTCGATTACCCCGTCGTGATCGCCCCGCGCAAAACGCGGGTGCTGGCGGTCCGCCCGACTCTGCACTGGCTGGACTCGCGGGGCAACGGACCATATCAGGTCACCATTACGGGTCCTGGCTTCCGTTGGGATTATCCTAGCTTGGTGGATAGCAGCCGCCTGGATTATCCAACCGACGCGCCGGCGTTGCAGCCAGGGGTCGCCTATCGGGTGATCATCCAGGCCGGTGGGCACAGTTCCGATGAAGACCCGGTGAATGACCCCACCTTCAAGCTCCTGAACTCGACCATTGCTGACCAGGTGAACAAGAGCGCAACCAACATCCGCAACCGGCATCTGTCGGATGTGAACGAGCGCCAAGCACTGGCTGTGCTCTTCGCTAGCTACGGGCTGTTCGGTGAGGCCACAGATCAAATTGAAGGCAGCGCTCCGGAGCAGCGCTCGTCGAGCCTGGAATATTTGCTGGCCGGCTACTATCACAATAAGTTGCTGCTCAACGGGCCAGCCGAAGAGCATTACCAGCGCGCCTATGACCTGGCCCCAGGCAATGAGCAGCGCCGCGACCGTGCCAACGCCGCGTTCGGGCTAGGTATAACCTATGAGGGGGCAGGGTCAGACTTCTCTACGCAGGCTTGTGACTACTATCGCACAGCCCGTGATCTATACACGCAGCTAAAATACACAAACAGTGCCACGAACGCAAAGAATCGGATGAATCGTCTGGGCTGCTCTTAGCTGGTCCCGCATCGAAGGAGGTTGCCATGAAGTGCTGGTTGGTTGTTAGTTTGTTGGTGGTGGCTCTGCTTGGCGTGGCAGAACCGGGCGGGTCGGCCGCAGGAGCTGCCCCGCGCCCCGCGCAAGCCACGGCCACCCCTCCGGCTGACCGCTTGGCTGCGGCCCGCGCCTTGGCCGCGCAGGGCCACATCGCCGAGGCGCACGCCGCCTACAATGTCCTCGCCGGGGGCGCCCCAGCTACCATATCCGCCGATGATTGGAATACGCTCTGCTGGTTGGGCAGCGTGTGGGATCAGGCGGCAGCCGTAGTTGATGCTTGCGAGACGGCGGTTGCGCTCGCCCCCGACAACGGTGGTATCCGCGATAGCCGCGGGGTCGCCCGCGCCCTGCTGGGCGACCCCGCCGGGGCCGCCGACGATTTCGCAGCGTTCCTGGCTTGGGCCGCCGCTAATCCCAAGCTGGCAAACCCGGACGACGTACAGCAACGGCAGAGCTGGCTACCCGAACTGGCGGCGGGGCGCAACCCGATCACGCCCTCGGTGCGCCGCGCCTTATTGATCGATACGCTCCTGCCCACCACGAAGCAGGCCTCGGACGAGGGACTGGCCGCCTTCAAGGCCAACGATGGTGAAACAGCCCAGGCGCGCTATGACTTGGCGATCGGCTTGGCCCAGGTGGCCGCCGAGCAGGCCCGCCTCCCACCGCCCGACGCCGGGCGTGAGGCGCAGGCCTTTATACAACTGGCCTTAACCTATAATGCCTGGCAGCAATATGCCGATGCAGAAAAAGCCTATCGTCAGGCATTGACCGTTCTCCCGGCGGAAGCGGAATATGCCTTGCCACAGGAAGCTGTGCTGCACTCCTTGGGCTTATCCATCTTCCAGCAAGGCCGCTATGCCGACGCCCTGCCTTTCCTGGATCGCGCCCAGCAGGCGGCCCATAGTCTGCACCAGGACTCGCTGGAAGCCGCAACTTACATAGCGGTTGGGAGCACACATCAAAAGCTCGGGCAGTATGATGACGCTCTGGCCGCCTTCCAGCAGGCGTTGGCGCTCTATCAGGGCTTGTCTCCGCCCGACGAGGGGAAGATCATCACCGCCCATAACTCCTTCGGCCTCCTCTACACTGACATGGCCCGCTATCAAGACGCCGCCGCCGAGTATCAGCAGGTCTTGGACCTCATGGAACAGCATCCGCAGGCGCTCGCCGATATAAGAACCTTGTACAAAGGGGAGACCTTCGTATTCATGGGCGACTTGGAGCATCGGCAAGGTCACTATGCTGAGGCGCTTACCAAATATGAACAGGCCCATAATATCCTGCAAAGTATAAACCCTCCGCAATCTAGCTATTTGGCAGATCTACTAGCCAAAGTAGGCAACACCTACGCCGATCAGGGTGATTATGGCGCGGCAGGGAAGGCTTATCAGGAGGCACTCCGCATAGCGGAAGCGGCTGGGGATGCGCGAGCACAAGCGGAGATTCTGAGCGATCTGAGCAGCCTCGAAGGGGAGCAGGGGGCAGCTGAACCAGCGCTTAATGATCTCGATAAGGCCCTGAACCTCCTGCCCCCGCCCCCACCAGACACACTAGCCGATATCAACTCCAATATCGCCGCTGTGGCCACTGAACTCTACTCCACTGCAGTGCAGCACGGCGCCTGCGGGCAGGGGTTGACATATTACCAGCGTGCTGAATCCGCCGCACAGTTCGCCGCCGATTTCTATCATCAGCATAATCCACCTAGTGAGGGGCTGGTGCTGAGTAATCGAGGCGGCCTCTATGAACGACGTTTCACCCTCGCAAGTATCTGCAAGGGAAAGGACGGTGGCGATCCCGTACAGGATGCGGCCAAAGCCATAACCTACTACCAGCAAGCGCAAGCCATCTTCCACCAAGCAGGGGATGCGCGTCGCGAAGGGGGTGTTCTTAACAACATCGGCAGCATGTATTTCAAG
>JBBSEL010000176.1:0-7007 GCA_038239755.1 Chloroflexia bacterium
TGTAGTCGGCCATATGGACGGTGCTGGAGACGTAGCCATACTTGTATAGCCCGGTGAAGAGGTCGGGCGGGCGGCCCTCTGCCCCTGCGGCTCCGGTGGGGTAGGCACGCACGATGGCCCAGCCGGTCAGCACAATGTGGGACCGGCGCGAGAGGCGGCGCAGCATGGACCGCGCATCGTCGCGATCGCGGGGCTTGCCCAGCACATCATCATCCAGCACGACGATGGTATCCGCCCCGATGATCAGCACGTCGCCGTATTCCCGCGCCGTATCGGTCACGGTCATCGCCTTGCGCCAGGCCCACAGCATCGGGTTGTGTTCGGGGGGCACGCTATAGCCGGGCG
Organism: Chloroflexia bacterium; assembly: GCA_038239755.1. Classification (GTDB taxonomy): domain Bacteria; phylum Chloroflexota; class Chloroflexia; order QHBQ01; family JAICKM01; genus JBBSAN01. Next base: position 346 of record JBBSEL010000176.1, read on the forward strand.
GCAGCTTCATCGCCGGGAAGTCGCGGTCGGGCAGCCGGAAGTCGTTATCTTCCTCGGCCCCGCTGGCGCGCACCCAGAAGGTGGGGATCAACCCCCGGAGCAGTTGTTCGCGCCGGGGCGACCCCGACGCCAGGATCACAGTCGGTGGGCGTGTTGTCATCAGCGTCTCGTCCCTATCGTGCGTGTCGATCAGAGGTCATCGGCAACCGCGGCCAGCCCCGTCGCGCCGGTCAACTGCCAGCGCAGCCAGGCATCAATGAACGGGTCGATCTCGCCGTTCAACACCGCCTGGGGGTCGGTCGATTCGTGCCCGCTGCGCAGGTCTTTCACCAGTTGGTACGGTTGCAGCACGTAGTTGCGGATCTGGCTGCCCCAGCCCACCGACACATGCTCGCCCTTCAGCCGCGCCGCTTCTTCGGCCCGCTTGCGTTCGGCCACTTCCCAGAGCTTGCCGCGCAGGATCTTCATGGCAAACTCGCGGTTTTGCAACTGCGAGCGCTCGTTCTGGCAGGTGACGACGATGCCGGTCGGCAGGTGGGTCAGGCGGATCGCGGTGGAGTTTTTCTGCACGTTCTGGCCGCCCGCGCCCGCCGACTTGTAGACATCCACCTTCAGGTCGTCGGGGTTGATGTTCACTTCGATATCGTCGTCCAGTTCGGGCATAACCTCGACCAGGGCGAACGAGGTGTGGCGGCGGCGGGCGGAGTCGAACGGCGAGATGCGGACCAGGCGATGGGTGCCCGCCTCGGCCTTGGCATAGCCATAGGCGTTGGGGCCGCGCATCGCCAGCGTGGCGCTCTTAATCCCCGCCTCGTCGCCTTCCATCAGATCGATCAGGTCAGCCTTCCAGCCCCGTTCCTCGGCCCAACGGGTGTACATCCGCAGCAGCATTTCGCCCCAGTCCTGCGCCTCCACTCCACCTTCGCGGGCATGGACCGAGAGGAGGGCATTGTTGCTGTCGTGCGGGCCGCTGAGCACCAGGGCCAGTTCTTTGCGGTCGAGCAGGGCCAGCAGGGGGCGGGTTTCGCGCTCGACCTCGGCTTCGACCTCGGCGTTGTTCTCGGCCTCGGCCAATTCCAACAGGTCGCGCAGGTCGCGCACCTGGGCACTGATGCCGCGCCATTCGTCCACCTGGGCCTGGAGCGCGGTCAGCCGCTGCATCACGCTCTGCGCGTGCGTGGGGTCGTCCCAGAAATCGGAGACGGCGGATTGGTCGGTGAGCCGGATTATCTCGTCTTCTTTACCGGCCAAGTCAAAGACGCACCTCGATCTCAGAGATGCGGTCGGCCAAATGGGCCAGCGTCTCCTTTAATACCTCGCCCTCAATAATCGCCATGGGCGTAAGCTCCTTTCATGTGGTCTGTCTGCGTATACTATACCATCTAGCGGCAGGCGTGGCAAGCACGGTTACACCACAGAGAACACAGAGGACACAGAGATCTCTGTGCGCTCTGTGTTCTCTGTGGTGAGAAACGATGGCTCAGCCTAACGCCGCCTTGACCAGCGCGGGGATGTCGCTGGGGGCCTCGGCCACCTGGACCCCGGCGGCGCGCATGGCGTCCATCTTGCCCGCAGCGGTGCCGGCCCCGCCGGAGATGATCGCCCCGGCATGGCCCATGCGGCGACCTTCGGGGGCCGTGCGCCCGGCGATGAAGCCGACCACCGGCTTGGTCATGTGCTGGCCGATATAGGCCGCCGCCACCTCTTCGTCCGTGCCGCCGATCTCCCCGATCATCACTACCGCGTCGGTGTCGGGATCGGCCTGGAACAGTTGCAGGATGTCGAGGAAGGTGCTACCGATGATCGGGTCGCCGCCGATGCCGACGGCGGTGCTCTGGCCCAGGCCCGCCTCGGTCAGCGCGTTGACCACTTCATAGGTCAGCGTTCCGGAGCGCGAGACGAGACCAATCCGGCCCGGCTTGTGGATGAATCCGGGCATGATCCCCACTTTGGCCTCGCCGGGGGTGATCAGGCCGGGGCAGTTCGGGCCGATCAGGCGGCTGCCCCGCTCTTGCACGGCCTGATAGACCTTGACCATATCCAGCACCGGCATGTTCTCGGTGATGGCGACGATAAGCGGGATGCCCGCGTCCGCCGCCTCCAGGATCGCCTCGGCCCCGCCGGATGCGGGCACAAAGATGATCGAGGTGTTGGCCCCGGTTTCGCGCACGGCCTGGGCCACGGTGTTGAACACCGGCACCCGGTCGTCCACGGCGCGCTGGCCGCCCTTGCCGGGGCGGATGCCGCCGACCACCGGGGTGCCATATTCCAGCATCGCGCGGGCATGGAACGTCCCCTCGCGGCCCGTGATGCCCTGCACGATGACCCGCGTGTCTTTGTTGACTAAGATGCTCACGCTGCGCCTCCCCCCTGGCCCATTCGCCCCTGGGCTAATTCGACCACGCGGGCCGCTGCTTCGTCCATCGATTCGAGCGCGGTATACCCGGCCTCGGCCAGGATCGCCCGCCCCTCTTCCGAGTTGGTACCCGATAGGCGGATGACAATCGGTAGGGTGGTCGCGGTGGCCTTGATCCCGGCGACAATGCCCCGCGCCGCCACATCGCCCCGCGTGATCCCGCCGAAGAGGTTGATCAGCACCGCGATCACTTTCGGGTCACTCAGGATCAGGCGCATCGCCGTGGTCACACGCTCTTCGTTGGCCCCGCCGCCCACGTCGAGGAAGTTGGCCGGGTCGCCGCCGTGCTGCTTCACCGCGTCCATCGTCGCCATCGCCAGCCCGGCCCCGTTGACCATGCAGCCGATGGTGCCGTCCAGCTTGACATAGGAGAGGCCCACCTGGCGCGCTTCGCGCTCCGCCGGTTCGTCCTCGTTCGGGTCGCGCAACGCTTCCAGGTCGGGGTGGCGGTAGAGGGCGTTGTCGTCCAGGCTGACCTTGGCGTCAATCGCCAGCAACTGGTTGTCGGGGGTCCGCACCAGCGGGTTGATCTCGGCCAGCGAGGCGTCGGAAGCGATAAACGCATCGTACAGTCCGTGGGCCACCTTGACGAATTGATCGACCAGGTCGGCGGGCAGGCCCATGTCGAAGGCGATCTGCCGCGCCTGGTACTCGGCAAACCCGATCAGCGGGTCGACTGGCACGCGCAGGATCAGTTCGGGGTTGGTCCGCGCCACGTCCTCGATCTCCATGCCGCCCGCCGCGCTCGCCATATAGATCGGCTTGTGGCTGACCCGGTCGAGGACCACGCTGAAATAGTATTCCTGGGCGATGTCGGCGGCATCGGCCACCAGCACCCGCTGGACGGTGATCCCTTTGATATCCATACCGAGGATCGCTTTGGCCCTTTCGTAGGCCTCGTCGGGCGTTTTCGCCAGCTTGACCCCCCCGGCCTTGCCGCGCCCGCCGACCAGCACCTGGGCCTTGACCACCACCATCTTGCCGATCCGCTCGGCGATGGCTCGCGCCTCTTCCGGCGTGTCGGCCACTTCGCCCGCGTTCACCGGCACCCCGTGGCGGGCCAGAATCTCTTTGGCCTGATATTCGTGTATATTCACTGGGTCCTCTCCTCTTCGAGACAGCAGAAATTAGAAGTCAGAAATCAGAAGTCAGAAGCCAGCCGGTCGAAATAGACGCGACAGCGTGATTCCGGCGGTCTGAAGGAGCGATGGTTGCCCACAAGGCACGGCCTCGCCCACGCCTGTTATTATAGCGCGATTCGGGCCAAGCGTCCACATCCACCGCGAATGAGACCCCGTCTTTGCACAGTCGCTGAGTTGCGCCCTGATCTTGGCGTAGGGGCGACCGGCGGGTCGCCCGGCTGGGGATGGCTACCAAACCAGGCACCGCCGTCCAGTCTGCCAACGAAAGTGGGTCGCGCCAACATCCCGGACTCCCCAACAAGGCGAGCGCCACTCGCCCCTACACCAACATCTCGAACCGGGCAACAATCATGGCGAATGAACTCCACTGCCCCCCAAAAACGGCCCGCTCTCAAACTGAGGGCGGGCCGCTATTTCTGACTTCTGATTTCTGCGTGCTTACTTCTGCGTCCCGGCGGTCACATCCACGGTGTAATGGGCCAGTTGGATTGTGCGGGGAGCCATAGCAGCGACGACGAGCGTGGCGCGGCGCACAGCGGTGCCGAAGCCGGGGATGGTCAGGGTGCCGCGGTTCTTGTCGTCCAGGGTCATCGGCTGCACCGTCGGCTTATCGTCCTTGTCGAAGGTGATCACCCCGACATAGAAGTTTTGCGGGATCTCGTTGCCGATATGGACGAATCCGGCCATCGTCCAGCCCCCATCGTCGCCGGTCTCCCCGGTTTCCAGGTAGTCTAACTGGGGGATGCGAATATCATCCACGGCCAGCCCCTGCGAGTTGTAGCCGTCGTCGGTGACGTACTCGAAGCGCAGCAGCAATTCTTTGCCCGCATAGGGTGACAGGTCCACGCTCTCTTGAAGCCAGGTCGGGGTGTCGCCGTTGGGGTTGCTGATGCCGGTGTAGCCGCTGCCCAGGTTGGTGCCGTTCGGGTTGGTGTCGGTGGTGTACTTGCCCTTCAGGGTTTGCCACGAGACACCCGCGTCGGTGGAGGCCATCACATAGCCATAGTCGAAGTCGGTTTCGATGTCGTACCAGAGGGCGAAGTTCAGCGTCAGCGGCCCAGTCTTGCCGCGCAGGTCGAAGGAGTGGGTCATCCGGCTGTCCAGGACATCCGCTTTGTTGCTGTACCAGAAGCCGTTGCCGTTGATCGGCGTGCTGCTCAGCACCGGGGCGCGCTCGTTGCCCTGGAAGTTGACCGTGACCGGGGCACCGGTGGCCGCGCTAGCATCTAGTTCGATGTAATCGGCCCCCTGCTGGTGGACGGTGTCGGCAACATGGCCGGGGAGCGCGTCGATATGTGCGCTGGGGACCACCTGCACATCCAGCTTCGGGTATTCATAGCGCCCGCCAGGGTTCTTCGAGTCCAGAACATTCGCCACCACCCAGTTCTGGAACACCTGCGGGAAGCGGTCACTTTCGCCAATCGCGGCCATCGCGTCGCTGATCGCCTGGGTGTCGCCGGTCGGGGCGTTGAGGATGGCCGAGATGGCCTTGCCGCCGCCGTATTGCTGGTAGATGTATTGCATGAACAGGTAGGCCGCGCCGTAATGGGAGATCGACTTGTCCGGCGAGTCGGCCCAGTCGTTCAATTGCACATCCGGGTCGTTGCGGAACATGACCTCTGGCCCACCGGAGGAGAACCCGTTCAGCGCCATCGCCAGCTCGGCCATGCCCTCGTTGATCCACACATCCTGGTTGGGGTGGACGTTCCAATGGATCATATGCTGGAACTCGTGGGCCAGGGTCGCGTCATAATAGCTGCCGCCCGGCTGGGTGGCGATATAGATCATCTTGCGCTCGTTGCTGAACGGGTTGATCTGCTTGGGATACTGGTCCGCCGAGGAGAAGTAGCCGCCGACGCCGGGGATGGGCGCGTTGATGATGGTGATATGCGGATCGTTGTCGATGCCCGGCGAGGGTTCCTGGCCGAAGTTAGCCCGGTTGGTGGGGTAGATCTTCGTCTCGAACGTTTGCGCCGACTTCTGGAGGGCCGCCGCGGTCACGTCGTAGCCATCGGCCACGTACCAGTAGGCGTGGTCGGTCACTTCTTTGAGTTCGGCGGTCAGGGTGTAGTAGCTCTTGGTTTGCACGTTGCTGATCGAGAAAACCTGGCGGTCCCCCACTTTATAGTTCGGCGGGGTTGCATTCACCACATGGGGCACCGGAGCCTGCGATTTGAGCGTGAGCCGTTGGGTGAGCGAATAGAGATCGCGCGGCGGGAGGATCGTGGTGGTCAGCTTCTCGTTGGTGTCCAGCGCGCCCAGCGGGGGCCGGTAGTTAAACGGCGTGATCGTGGGCGGGACCCCGTTGGTGGCCGTCGCCGTCGGGGCGGCGTTCGGATCATCGATTATGAAGCCTTCCGGGGGCGGCTGCATCTTCCGCGCGGTCAGGACCGTGGTGATCGCCTCGCGCACCGCCGGTAGCCCATGCACCAGCGGCCCAGCGGCCCAGTATGACCCATCGGACCCGATGAAGAAGCGGCCTTCTGTATAGCCGGCCTCGGTCAGCGGGATCATGATCTGGGTCGGATGGCCCAGGTTAAAGCGATTGTGGATCTGCAAGGGCACTTCGTAAAAGACTTCCATCGCGAAGCTGTGGCGGTAGTCGTTGACCGTCTCTGGCGAGGGGCCGAAATCCGACGAGCCATAGATGCTGACAATCGCCGCTTCCAGGGCGTTGGTAATGGCGGCATACTCCGGGTCGCCAGGGTGGATCGCCACCGTTTCGCCCCGGTCCCAGATGATCAACTCGCGGGGGTGCTGGCTGACACCGGGCAAGAACCAGCGCAGGTCGCCGCTCAGCCCTGCGGTGACGAGCCAGATCATCCCGACTATAAAGCCAATAACCATGACAATGACAAGCAGCGGATTCGTCCGCTTGGTTGGTGCGTTCAACATGGAATGCGATACTCGCTTTCGAGGAAAAGTCAGCAGGCCAGGCGGCTTCCACCACTAGCCCTGTGCCGCACTGCACGCCCGATGGTGGCGTCTACCGGGTGCCTGCACCCTCATTGGCTAGCATATACATTGACGCAAGGAGCACCGATTCTCTTTAGCACCGCCCGGCGATCCCCCAGGCCGGGGTGCAGGTCCGTGGGGAAAATACA
>JBBSEL010000177.1:0-7004 GCA_038239755.1 Chloroflexia bacterium
ATAGGGTAAAACGCCGAGTCTAGGACAAAGGCGCAGGCGGGAGGTATTAATCTCCCGCCTGCGCCTTTTGTCGCCGTGTTCCGCTGAGCGTGACTCGCCTTACTTCAGCCGCTTGACGATGTGCCAGCCGTAGGGGCTGTTGCGCTGGTCGAAGTCCGCGATGCCGATGTCCCCGACTTGGAGCGGGAACCCGGCGTTGCCGAACGCGGGCACCATGCCGTCGCGAGCGTATTCCCCTTTAGCCGCGGCCACGCCGCGGTTCGACATGCCATAGATGCCCGGCGGCGAGTCGTCGGTGTGCTGGCGGACCAGCGCGTCGAAATCGCCCCCGGCACGCGCCTGGTCGAGCAGTTGATAGGCCAGCGTTTTGGCCTCCTCTTTGCTCCGCGTAATCCGCTTACCGGGCACCGACCCGGTGAACCCGATGAGAATGTGCTGGACTTGAATGTGATCTGGCTCTTTATTTTGCATGATAACTGCCTCCCATCCGAGACGCCGATATAGAACGCGCCCCGGTTACCCCGGTTATAGCACGGATCGGGCCGCGAGGCGAGGACTGAGGACTGAGGACTGAGGACTGAGGTACGAGGACTGAGGTACGAGGTACGAGGTAGATACTCTCCAACCTTACGCATCACGTTTCACGTTTCACGTTTCGCGCACAATACGTCTCCGGCCCCACGTATTTGCCCGCGCACTTCGCGTATAATGGGAGAGAAACTCTACCCCCTGAGGAGGCCCCTGTGCCAAACGAACCCTTGACTCTGATGACCGTCCACGCCCACCCGGACGATGAAGTGGTCTTTACCGGCGGATTGCTGACCCGCTATGCGGGCGAAGGCGTGCAGACCGTGCTGGTGATGTGTACCAACGGCGAAGAAGGGGAGATCCACGACCCCGACCTGGATGCCGAGGAGGCGAAACCGCGCCTGGGCACGATCCGCCGGGGCGAACTGCGCTGCGCCATCGAGCACCTGAACATCACCCACACCGCATTCCTCGATTACCGCGACAGCGGCATGGTCGGCACCGAGCCGAACGCCAACCCGGCCAGCTTCCACCAGGCCAACAAAGACGAAGCCGCCGCCCGGTTGGTTGCGCTGGTGCGCCAGTACCGGCCCCAGGTGCTGGTCACCTACGACGAGAACGGGGCCTACGGCCACCCCGACCATATCGCCGCCAACGTCATCACCCACCTGGCCTTCGACCGGGCGGGCGACCCCACCTATCGCCCCGACCTGGGCGAGCCGTTCCAGCCCAGCAAGCTCTATTACACCGCCTGGAACGACGAGGGCTGGAAGCAGGCCCGCGAAATGTACAAGGAGCGCGGGCTGAAATGGCCGTGGGACGAGGAAGAGCAGAAGGACAACGACCCGGCGGGCGAGAGCGGCGACGAAGAAGCCCAGGCTGCCCAGGCCGCCGCCGTCGCCGCTGAAGAAGGGCACGACGCGCAGGCCGCCCCCACCGCCCCCGCCGAAGAGAAGCCCCCCGCCTACGTGCCCCCGCCGATCACCACCCGGCTCGATGTGCGCACCTGGGCCGATGCCAAGCGGCAGGCCGCTCACTGTCACCGTACCCAGTTTGGGGTCGACAGCCTGTTCTACACCATGCCCGAAGACATCGCCCTGGTCGCCTGGGGGTGGGAACACCTGAGCCGCGTGCGCTCCACCGTCCCTGCGCCCGACGACGAGACCGACCTGTTCGCCGGGTTGCGAGACTAGCGCCCTATGTCTACCCCTACCATCGCCCTCTACACCCGGCAAGACTACGACCGCGAGATGGACGCTACCGTGCTGGCGGCGGACGACGGCGGCGTGGTGCTGGACCAGACCATCTTCTACCCACGCGGCGGCAACCAGGATTGCGACACGGGCACCCTGGCCCGCCGCGACACCCCCGACGCCGCCCCGGTAGCGGTCGTAGAGGTGCTGAAAGACGACGCGGGCGTCATCCACCACCATGTGGCCGCGCCCACGGACTGGCCGCCCGGCACGCCTGTGCATGGCTCGGTGGACTGGCCGCGCCGCTTCCTGCTGATGCGCCTGCACACGGCGCAACACCTGATCAGCCGCTGGTTCCTCGATCACGGCGACAACGCCACCGAGCGGGTGGACATTGCCGAAGCGGGCTGCCTGGTCGAGTTCGCTCGTCCGATCACGCTGGAGGACGCGCTGGCCTGCCAGGCCGATCTCAACCGGCTGATCCGCACCGGGTGCGCGGTGCGCCGGATCAACACCGATGGCTATCTCGAAATCGAGGTCGATCACTACGACCGCCAGCCCTGCGGCGGCACCCACGTCTGCAACGTCAGCGAGATCGAAGTGATCGCGCTGACCCGCGTGCGCCGCAACCGGCTGGAGTTCCAGGTGGCCGAGGGGGCGCGGGGGATGCAGGGGCAGATGGCCGCCGCTGTGCTGGCCCTCGCCCCCGACCTCGACAGCGACGTGGCCGGATTCGGGGCGAAAGCTCGCGCCGCGCTGGACGAACTGAAAACCGCCCGCGCCACCCTTCACGCCTTGCGGGAAGAAGTGGCCGAGGCCCGCGTGGCCCGCGCCCTGGCGACCCCGCCCGCCGCCACCTTCGCCGGCGACCCACCCGTCGCCGTCTACGCCCTCGACCTGGAAGGGACCGACTCCAAGCAGGTGCCCCGCCTGCTGAAAGGCGTGCAGGGACCGAGCCGCCTCTTCCTCTGCCTGAGCGCAGGGCGCAATCTGGTCGTGATCAGCGGCGCACCCAGCCATCCCGCTGGGGATCTGGTGCGCCGCCTCGTTGCGGCCTGGGGCTTGCGCGGTGGTGGCAGCCCCGCCGTGGCCCAATGTGGCCCCCTGCCTGCCGAGATCGGGCTGGCCGAGGTGGTGGCGCTAATCGAAGGGGAAGGCTGATGGAGATCGAGCACGACGAGGCCGTTGAAAATACAGGGGAACCAACAGGAACCGTCCTGCTGCGGTTCAGCGTGCTGGTGGACGGCAGCACCGCCGGATCGCTGGACTCGACAGGTACCTTACTTGCTATCCACCAGCAGGCCGTAGCCGCGATCACCGAGATAGTAGGTAAGGTGCCCGGCCAGCTTGGGTGGGTGAAGACCGACTTCACCCAACTGGACGATCCCGATGTCAACAGCGGGCATTGTGCGGTTTGTAGCATGTGGGTCACCGATTGTGAAGAGTCCGAGCCGCTGCAAGGCCTCCCTAACGGCGCGACGGTAGAGGGGCAACTCTTATGTGAGCAGCATCTCCCACCGGATCATCCCTGGGCCGATTAGCCCGGCAGCCAGGGTGGGCTATATTCACGATACAGGAGTGTGAACATGGACCCGTACAACTGGCGTCCGGGGGCGGAGCCGGACCTCCCAGCCCTGGCGGCGTTGGATGCCGCCTGCCGGACCGCCGATGGCCCAGCTTCGGTCCCCGCCCAACCGTATGCCGCGTTGCTGGCGGCTCCCGAAGTCACCCTGCTCTGCGCCACGCCGGAGAGCAACCCCGCAGAAATCGTCGCCGTCGGTTGGGTGCAGGCGAAGGGAGTACAGGCGCGGTTGGGCGGCAAGGTCCACCCGGCGCACCGGCGACGGGGGCTGGGCACTCACCTGCTGCGTTGGGGTGCGGCCCAGGCGGCGACAATTGGGGACGTGGATACGCTGATCATCCGCAACGAAGCGTTGACGCCCGACAGCACCGCCCTTTACACGCAAGAAGGTCACGCCTGCGACTTTGTCGAGCAGTGGATGCAGCGCGACTTGGTCGATCCTTTGCCCACTCTCGCCCTGCCCTTCCCCACCGAATGCTGGACCGAAGCGAACGCGGGGGATTTCTTCGCCGCCTACGCCGCCGCCTTCAGCACCCGCCGCCGCCCCGGCTCCCCGCCGCCCGACCGCGACGAGTGGATCGCGGACAATGCTGACGACCCCGACTTCCGCCCCGATCTCTCGCTGCTGGCGCGGGCCGAGGGGCAGTCGGTGGGCTTTGTCACGGCGGGCGTGCTGTCGATGGCCGACCTGGGGCAGACCGTCGGCTGGATTTCGCAGGTGGGTACCGACCCGGTCTGGCGGGGACGCGGCGTGGCGGCGGCCCTGATCGTCGCCGTGCTGACCGCCTTTGCTCAGGAAGGCTTGCCATCCGTAGGGCTGCATGTGAACGAGGATAATCCGGGGGCGATTCAGGTATACATGCGGCTAGGTTTCCGCACGGTCGGCCAGCGGGCCAAGTACTCCAAAGCCCTGGCTGGCTGAGTCGCTGGAGGGAGAATCAACAAGGCCGCGCTCTTTAGCGCGGCCTTGTTTTATAGATTACGCCGTGCAGATGGGGCTATTGCCCGCTGCTCCGGCGCGGCAAGGCGCTCAACAGGGTCCCGCCGAGCAGCAGCAACACACCCAGGATGACCCAGACCTCTACGCCGTTACCGGGATTGCCGGTGGTCGGCATACCGGGGGGAGGCGTGCTAGGGCTGGGGAGGCTGGGGACAGGGGTGCTAGGAGCAGGGGCACCGGTCGCGGCGGCAGGGATCGCCACGCTCACCACCGTGAACGGCAGTTGCGGAGCCTGCGGGGCGTTGCGCTTGTCGAACTGCGAGTTCACCACCAGCAGGTAGTCCCCGGTGAAAGCGAACGTGGTCGGATAAGCCCAGGCCGGGCTGGTGAAGGCCGAGATGACCGTGCCCGACGAATAGTCGCTGGACAGTTGCACCGACACCAGCAGCGAGTTCTGGTTGCGCATCACATGCAGCACATGGTCGATGAGCAGGATGCCGTCACCGTTGGTGAACTCCTCCGCCCCGACATTGATCTCGCTGACTTGCTTGGTCGCCGTGGCGATGCGGAACAGCTTGCCGGTGTTGGTCTGCACGACGATCAGGTATTTTCCGTCGTCCGTGGCGGCGATGCCGTTGAGGTTGAACCCCTGCCGATAGGCGAGCGCCGTGCCGGTGAAGTCCAGCCAGGGATCAAACTGGAGTTGCCCGTTCGCATCGGGATAGATCTCATACAGAATGGGGCTGAGCGAGTCGGTAAAATAAGCGTTGCCGTTGGGCACGATGGTCACGTCGTTGATGAACGTGTTCGGCTCCGCCTTAGTGTCGAATTTGGCGAGCAGTGCGCCGCTGCGGGTGTCATAGACAAAGAGCAGGCCGGTGCCCGCGCCGGAGACGAACAGGCGGCCTCGCGTGTCCACCTTCATGCCGGTAACGCTCGTCCGGCCATCGGCACCGCCCGGCGAGAAGATCGTGGCAGTGGGGTCGCTGAGGAGACCGTGGTAGATCGTGCCGTCGGTGCTGCTCCCGACGTAGAAGCTGCGGGTTTCGCGGTCGTAGGCAATGCCTTCGGGGTAGACCGCATTCCCCGGCAGGGTGTATTGCTCGGGTCCGGTCTGGGCCGGGTGAGCGGCGGATGCCGCCGCCACGCCGCCAATCAGCAGCGACAGACCGAGAATCAGGGCAAACGTAGCGCGTAGCATGAATGGTTCTCCTTCGGTGTCAAGCAGTATCCCGGTCGGGGGCGGGCCTACCCGTCCCCCGCGCTATTCGCAATATCCGTTCCTCGGCTGCCCTATCTCGCGCCCCAATTCACAAATTGCCCCTACTTGTCCCGGTTTGGCCCTAACGAAACTTGCCCCGCCCCAGGATCGGCCAGGTATCCACCACCCGCCCGTCTTCCACCACCGCTAGATCGTCGTGCATGTTGCAGGTGGCGCAGGCGTGATTGGGCAAGATTTCCACCTTGTCACCGATACGGAAAGGCAACACGGCCCCTTCGATGATGCCGTGTTCTTCGCTGGCGCGGGCGATCTGGACGCCGGGATAATCCTTCAGTTCGCCGTAGGTCCAGGAGGCGTAGTGGTCGCTGGACAAGGCTTTGGTGCCGCAGTCGAGGATATAGCGGCCCGGCACCGGGCGGCTGACCACCGTCGCCAGCACCGACAGCGCGCACTGGTCGCGGGCCAGGGTGCCCAGCTCCGCCTGCTTGAGGTCGCCAAAGACATAGACGCCGGGCCGCACCTCGGTCACGCCTGCCACCTCGGCCACAAACGGCATCGAGGGGGTGGAGCCGGTCGTCACCACCGGCGGGGGCAGCCCCAGTGCCGCCAGCCGCGCCGCCACGCTCGCCAGCCGCGCCCCCTGCGCCCGGCCCATCGTGGCGCGCTCCTCCTCGGAACAGGCGCTATAGGCTTGCCCGCCGAACTCCATCAGCCCACCAAAGGCTAATCCCGGCGCGTTCGCAATCGCCAGGGCCAGGGCAATCGCTTCGGCATCGCTGGCGACCCCGGTGCGGCGGAAGCCGGTATCGACTTCGACCACCACCGGCAGGTGCAGCCCTCGCGGCCCGAAGAAGGCCGACAACGCCGCCACCCCTTCCAGCGAATCCGCCGCCACGGCGATCCGCGCCCGGTCGAGCAGCCGCGCCAGCCGCCGGTATTTCGCCTCGCCGATCAGCGGGTAGGCGATGAACAGGTCGTCAAACCCGGCATCGACCATCACCTCAGCCTCGCCCACCTTGGCGACGGTGAGGCCCTTTGCCCCCGCCTCCACCTGCATCCGGGCAATAATCGGGGATTTATGCGTCTTGGTGTGCGGGCGTAGGGCCACCCCACAGCGGTCGGCCTCGGCCTGCATCGCCGCGATATTGCGCCGCAGCCGCGCCCCATCCACCAGCAGCGCCGGGGTATCCAGGTCCATGATCGTCGTCATCGGTCGGCTCCTCCTCGCCAGAATACGCCCATTATAGCGCATCCCCCCGCCCCGGCGCAGCGCCCGCCTGTGCTATAATAGACGTAGGAGGCCCTCGGCCCCGCCTCCCACCCCACGCGGACCACAACCCCATGCAGCGAAAACCACGCAAAGCAACACCGGGAATCATGATGTTCCTGGGCACCATCCAGTACGGGGTGGCCCTGGCAGGCGGCGGCGCGCTCTGGCTCTTGCTGGCCGAGGGGACCGACGGCTTCGGCGGTGACCTGGCCGCGCAGATCGTGGCGGTCGCCCTGCTGCTTGCCCTGATCGCGGTCGAGGCGGCGTGG
>JBBSEL010000178.1:0-7001 GCA_038239755.1 Chloroflexia bacterium
CACCGACAATCAACACATCAACAGGTTCGGTGGTCATTCCAGCATCCTCGTTAAACGCGGCGGGGCTAGCGGGCGGGGACTGGTGCGGGATCGAGCCGGGCGACCCAGCCAAAAAGCTCCGTGAACACCTGCTCGCGCACATCCGCCCGCGACAACATCAGGTCGTGCAGCCCGTCGCGGATCTCCACCACGTTGACATTCGCTCCCAGGTGGCGGCTCCCCTCGCGGATGTGGGCAACATTGAGCACCGCGTCGCCGGTCTGAAAATCGGGGTTCCACTGCGCGCCGTAGATCGACTTGTCGGAGTGCATGACCAGCACCGGGCAGGTGATCGCCAGCCCCTGGCGCACCCGCCGGTGGGCACGCAGCACCGCGCGGAGCCAGCCGAAATAGGTGCGCGAGCCGATCAACGGTTTCCAGCGCAGGTCGAAGGTCCATTCGCCGTGATAGGCGGCGTGGATGCTCTCCACATAGGGCGACGGCGCGTCGTTCTGCACAAACCGGAACGGGAACAGCGGGGCCATCACGGCGGCGATCCGCATCGCCCGCGTTTGCTGTGGGTCCAGGTTGAAGGCGAAGAACGGGCTATTCAGAAAGAGCGCATTAATCCGCGCCTTCTGTGCCCCCGCATCGGCATAGAGGGCCGCAATCAGGCCACCGGTGGAGTGCCCGTTGAGGATGATCCACTCGTTCCCTTCGTCCTCGCTCACGATACGCAGCGCCGCTGAAATCTCGGCGAAATACTCGCGGATATCTTTACAGAAGTTGGGGTGGGGGGCCTGGCCGAGCGACCGCCCATACTTGCGCAGATCGAGCGCGTAGAAGTTGAACCCCTGCGCATTGCAGCGGTCGGCCAGGTGCGCCTGGAAGAAGTAGTCCATGTAGCCATGCACGTAGAGGAACGCCCGGCGGGTGGGGGTGGGGGCCTGCCGCCGCACCAGCGTGGCGGTGACCTTGCCCTCATAATCGTCGGGGAAGCGCAGGGTGACGGCCTCGAACCCTGGCAACGCCTCGTCGGCGGACCATTGAGCCTGTTGTCGCTGTGCCATGTCAGCTCCCTCGTCTTTGATGCTCCAGAGCCAGCGCCGTCCAGATGGACGACCTCTTTATTATAACCATTTGCAAAATTCGCGCCGACGTGTGGGCGGCCCGCTGTTCGTGGCGCGGCCTATGCTCTTGAGTCAGGGGGCTGCGTTGCCGGGGATGACACTGGGGGTGTCGGCGGCCCGCGCCTTTGCGCCGCCAGGGGCGGCTAGGATCAGTAACGATTTGAGGAGAGCTATGACAGAGCACAGGATACCGGACATAACGAAAGTGGCGGTCATCGGCGGGGGGGCCAGTGGCCTGGCGACGGCGCGGTGCCTTCTGGGGGAGGGTATGGTGCCGACGGTCTTTGAGCAATCAACCCACATCGGGGGCATCTGGAGTTTTGACGAGACGTTGCCGGAGGGCGGCAGCCCGGCCTACCGTTCGCTGCACACTAACACGCCCAAGCAGCTAACCGCATTCTCCGAATTCCCTTTCCCCGCCAACCTGCCCGACTTCCCCTCACACGATGAGGTGATCGGCTACCTCAGCGCCTATGCCGCCCATTTCGGCCTGGACGCCTATATCCGCTACGAGACGCGGGTTCTCGCGGTCACGCCTGCCGGGGGCGGACGCTGGATGGTGCAGGCCGCCGGGCCGTCGGGCGTTCAAACCAGCACGTTTGATGCGGTCTTTGTCTGTAGCGGCATGTTTGGCGAGCCGCTGCTGCCCCATTACCCCGGTTTGGCCGCGTTCGACGGCCCGGTGCTGCATAGCCGATCCTACACCGACGCCACGCCGTTCGCCGGGCAACGGGTGCTGGTCATCGGCACCGGTAGCAGCGGCAGCGATATCGCCGTGGAGGTGGGGCAGGTCGCGCCCGCCGTCTGGCTGAGTGGGCGCAACAATGCCTGGACCCACGCCGTGCCGCCCGCCGCCGCCCGCCCGGTCAACTGGCGCACCCGGCTGGCCCGTCACCTGCGCCTGCGGTTGGGCCACTTGACCCAGGGGCACATCGTCCGGCCCGATGCTCCGTTCGTGATGCAGCGCGACCGCACGATCATGAATGCCCGGCTGCGGGCGGCGATCCAGGCGGGGACCGTCAAGCCGAAACCGGGGATCGATCATCTGGAGGGCCATACCGTCTACTTCAGCGATGGCACGTACGCCGAGGTGGACGTGATCATCGGCGCGACCGGCTATGCGCTACGCTTCCCCTTCCTGGATCGGCAGATCTTTCGGGTCACGCAGGATGGGCTGGACCTCTATCGCGCCGTGCTGCACCCCGATTGGCCGACCCTCGCCTTCATCGGCATGTCGCGGGTGACCGGGGCGATCATGCCGTTCGCCGAGATGCAGGCGCGGTGGGCCGCTCGTGTGTTACGGGGGGCCGTCTATCTCCCGCCCCCGGCCCAGCAGCACGCGGCCATCGCGGCGCGACAAGCGCTGATCGCCGCCCGCCACGGCAACCCGTTCCGTATCGCCCTCGAACCGTACATGGACCTACTGGCTGCTGAGATCGGGGTCTTGCCGCGTCTCTGGCGGCACCCGCTCCTCTGGCGCGCCCTGCTGGGCGGCAAGTTCATCGCGGCGCGCTACCGGCTCGACGGGCCGGGCCGCTCCCCGGACGCGGCGCGCATCCTCCGCGCAGGCAACCGCCCCCCGGCACCGCCCGCTCCGCAGCCTGCCAGCCCACGGAACGGCTACACCAACCGAACCCGGCGCAGCAGCACATAAGGGGCTGCCGCGCCGGGGGCCGGTCACCCTGGCGCGGATCAGGGTTCGCGTGGGAGCAGGCTCACCAGATCGTGCCCGGCGCGGGAGAGGCGGTGCCGGGCCAGCCGGACATAGGCATAGGTGCGCCGGGCGTCGGGGATCTGGAGCGGCACCGTCTGGAGCGTCCCGGCGGCGACCTCGCGGGCCACGGCGATCTCCGGCACCAGGGCCACGCCGAGGCCCGCTTCGACGCTCCGCTTGATTGCCTCGATCTCGCCCAGCACGATCACGCCCGCCCCGCCCAGCAGCGCCGGGCCGAGCAACTGCGCCACCGTGGCATAGAGCGCCGAGCCGGGTTCGCGCACCAGCAGCGGGCGGCTTGCCAACTCCTCCGGTGGGATCCCGGCCCGCCCGGTCCAGGGGTCGCCCGGCGCGATGATCACCACCAGGCGGTCGTCCATGAAGGGCCGCACCAGGATCCCGACGTGGTTTGCCGGTAGGCCCACCAGCGCCAGTTCGACCGCTTCCTGGGCGACCGCCTCCAGCAGTTCCGCCGTGTTGCCGACGGTGACCTGCACCCGGTGTTCCGGGTAGGTCGCCTGGTAGCGCCGCCAGAGGTCGGGCAGCAGGTAGGTCGCCAGGACGTGGCCGATGCCCAGGCGCAAGGTGCGGTCGGAGAGGCCCGCCGCCACCCGCGCCGCGTCGGCAGCCTCGTCGGCCAGGGCCAGGAGTTGTTCGGCATAGGCCAGCAACGCCTCCCCGGCGGGGGTTAGCTGGAGATGGCGCGGCTGCCGCAGGAGCAGCGGGGTGCCAATGGCCGCTTCGAGCAGGGCGATTTGCTGGGACACGCTCGGCTGGCTCATATGGAGCAGGGTGGCGGCCCGCGTAAAATGCCGCGCCCGCGCCACGGCGACAAAGATGCGGAGTTTGTGCAGATCCATCCCGTCCCCCTCCTTCACGTAGTAGCGTTAGCCACGCCCCTTCGCCCCCCGATCAGTATAGCCGATCTGGGACAGTTGATAAGTAAATCCTATCGTTTCCATCACAATTATTATAGATGCAAATGGCTAGATCGGATCTATACTTGATCTACACGAGCTTTCTACAAAGCCTCAAGTCCGTACCCAAGTAGGAGATCCGAACCCATGAATAGTTTTGGCGCTCGCTCCACATTGACCGTGGGTAGCGAGCAGTATGAGATTTACCGATTGGATGCCCTGACCGCGCTAGGGATCGATCTGGCCCGCCTCCCGTATGCCCTGCGTATCCTGTTAGAAAACCTGCTGCGGACCGAGGACGGACAGGCCGTCACCGCGGCAGACATTCGCAGCCTTGCCAACTGGCAGCCCCAGGCGACGCCCGATACCGAGATCGCCTTCACCCCGGCGCGGGTGTTGCTGCACGACTTCACCGGCATCCCCGCGGTGGTCGATCTGGCGGCGATGCGCGACGCGATGGCCGACCTGGGCGGCGACCCCACGCAGATCAACCCGCGCACCCCCGCCGAACTGGTCATTGACCATTCGGTGCAGGTGGATGCTTACGGCTCGGAAGCTGCGCTGCGGATCAATGCTGACCTGGAGTTCGCCCGCAACCAGGAGCGCTATGCCCTCTTGCGCTGGGGGCAGGGGACCTTCCAGAACTTCGCGGTGGTGCCTCCCGATACCGGCATCGTCCACCAGATCAACCTCGAATACCTGGCCCGTGTCGTCTTCACCACCCCGGCGGACGGCGACACCCTGCCGCAAGCCTACCCCGACACCTTGGTCGGCACCGACTCGCACACCCCGATGATCAACGGCCTGGGCGTGCTGGGCTGGGGGGTCGGCGGCATCGAGGCCGAGGCGGTCATGCTCGGCCAGCCCGTCTCGATGCTCATCCCTCAGGTCGTCGGCTTCCGTCTGACCGGCACGCTGGCTGAGGGCGTCACTGCGACCGACCTGGTGCTGACCGTGACCGCCATGCTGCGCAAACAGGGCGTGGTCGGCAAGTTTGTCGAGTTCTACGGCCCCGGCTTGCCCGCCTTGCCCCTCGCGGATCGGGCGACCATCGCCAATATGGCCCCCGAATATGGGGCCACCTGCGGCATCTTCCCGGTGGACGAGGAGACGCTGCGCTACCTGCGCTTCACCGGGCGCTCGGCGGCGCAGGTTGCCCTGGTCGAAGCGTATTACCGCGCCCAGGGGCTGTTCCACACCGCCAGCTCGCCCCCGGCGCACTATTCGGACACGTTGGAACTGGACCTGAGCACCGTCGAACCGAGCGTGGCCGGGCCGAAACGCCCGCAGGATCGCCTGGCGCTGCGCGATGCCCGGCAGTCGTTCGCGGATGCACTGGACGGGATCCTCACCGCAGGCGACACGGTCACCTCGACCCCGCCGATCCGCCGCTGGGAGGACGAAGGCGGTCATCCCGCCACCACGGACGGTGCGCTGCTGGTCGCGCCGCCGCGCGGGGTGCGGGTGCAACTGGAGCAAGACACGTTCACCCTGGACCACGGCGCAATCGTCATCGCGGCGATCACGAGTTGCACCAACACGTCCAACCCGTCGGTGATGGTCGCTGCCGGGCTGCTCGCCAAAAAGGCGGTCGAACAGGGGCTGCTGACCCCCGCCTGGGTCAAGACCTCGCTGGCCCCCGGCTCCAAAGTCGTCACCGAATACCTGAACGCGGCGGGGCTGACCCCCTATCTAAATCGGCTGCGCTTCAACACCGTTGGCTATGGCTGCACCACCTGCATCGGCAATTCCGGCCCGCTGCCCGAAGCGATCTCGGAGGCGGTGACCGACGGCGATCTGGTCGTGGTCTCGGTCCTGTCGGGCAACCGCAACTTCGAGGGGCGGGTTAATTCCGAAGTCAAGGCCAACTATCTGATGTCGCCGCCGCTGGTGGTGGCCTACGCCCTGGCCGGGCGGATGGACGTGGACCTGACGAGCGCCCCGCTGGGCACCGGCAGCGACGGTGCGCCGGTCTACCTGCGCGACATCTGGCCGACCCAGCACGAGATCCAGGCGACGATGGCCCAGGCGGTGCGGTCCGAGATGTTCCGTTCGAGCTACGCCGCTGTCTTCACCGGCGACGACCGCTGGAACACGCTGGCCGTGCCCGCCGGGGAGCGGTTCGCCTGGGACCCGGAATCGACCTACATCCGCCAGCCGCCCTATTTTGCGGCGATGCCCCGCGAGGCCCCGGAGCGCGTGCCGGAGATCCTCGGTGCTCGCGCCCTTGCCGTGCTGGGCGACAGCGTCACCACCGACCACATCTCGCCCGCCGGAAGCATCCGCAAGACCTCGCCCGCCGGGCAATATTTGCTGGCGCAGGGGGTGGCGGCTGCCGATTTCAACACCTACGGGTCGCGGCGCGGCAACCACGAAGTGCTGGTGCGCGGGACGTTCGCCAATGTGCGGCTGCGCAACTGGCTGGCCCCCGGCACCGAGGGCGGCTTCACCACGCTGCTGCCGGAGGGGCGGGTGACGACGATCTACGAGGCCGCGCAGGCGTACCGGGCGGCGGGGGTGCCGCTGCTGATCCTGGCCGGGCAGGAATACGGGACCGGGTCGAGCCGCGACTGGGCGGCCAAAGGCCCGGCATTACTGGGGGTGCGGTTGGTCCTGGCCGAGAGCTTCGAGCGCATCCACCGCTCAAACCTGATCGGCATGGGCATCCTGCCGTTGCAGTTCGTGGCGGGCGAGTCGGCGGGCGTGCTCGGCCTGACGGGGCGGGAGGTCTACGATACCGTCGGCCTGCCCGATGCCATCGCGCGCCAGGGGGTAGGGGGGCCGATCCGCGTGCGGGCGGTGCGTGAGGATGGCGCGGTGCAGGAGTTCACGGTGATCGTGCGCCTCGACACCCCGCAGGAGGTGCGTACCTACCGGCACGGCGGCATCTTGCCCTATGTCCTGCGCCAGCTTTTGGCCGCCCCGGTGGCAGGGCGTGCCGCCACCCCGGCGCGGTAACCGGGCAGAACCATTAATTTACATAACAACAAAGACCAGATCGCTGTGCGAGGTCGGCACCGGATGCGGGTTACGCGACACCGGCGCTGATCTCGTGCTCCGTCATCAAATCGAGCATCCCTTGCGGCGCGTCCGGGCGGAAGGAAATCTCGAGGTTGGCCTCCGAGACGGCGGAGGAGGCTTCGCTGCGCGGGAACATGGCCTGTTCGTAGATGGCGAGCGCCGTTTCAAGGTCGTGGGGGTGGGCCACGAGGGCGAGTTCGGCCCCGTCTTGCATGGCGAGGTTGGCCCCTTCGCCCGCAA
>JBBSEL010000179.1:0-6994 GCA_038239755.1 Chloroflexia bacterium
AGTTCGTGGACGCGACCGGCATCCCCGTCGGGGAGACGATGGCGGGCAAGGGTAGCCTGCGCTACGACCACCCGCTGAACCTGGGCGCGGTCGGCGCGACGGGCACCCTGGCTGCCAACCGGATCGCGCGGGACGCCGACCTGGTGATCGGCATCGGCACCCGTTACGGCGATTTCACCACCGCGTCCAAGACAGCGTTTCAAGACCCGGACGTGCGCTTCATCAACATCAACGTGGCCGAATTCGACGCCGCCAAGCATCACGCCCTGGCGCTGACCGGCGATGCGCGGGCCACGCTGGACGAACTGGCCGTGTTGCTCACCGGGCACGCCGTAGCTCCCGATTACCGGGCGCACGCCGAGAAGCTGCACACCGCCTGGGAGCGCGAAGTGGACCGGATCTATGCTATCCGCCATATGCCGCTGCCCAGCCAGGGCGAACTGATCGGCGCGGTCAACGAGGGCAGCAGCCCCGATGCGATCATGGTTTGCGCCGCCGGAAGCCTGCCGGGCGATCTGCATAAGCTGTGGCGGGCGCGACACCCCAAGAACTACCACCTGGAATACGGTAATAGCTGCATGGGCTACGAGATCGCCGGGGGGCTGGGGATCAAGATGGCCGCGCCCAACCGGGATGTCTATGTCATGGTCGGGGACGGCTCCTACCTGATGCTGAGCAGCGAGATTGTCACCTCGGTACAGGAGGGGGTCAAGCTGATCATCATCCTGATCGACAACGACGGCTTCAAGAGCATCGGCGCGCTGAGCCGTTCGCTGGGGCAGGACGGGTTCGGCACCCGCTATGTCTACCCCCAGGACGGCGTGCTGCCCGGCGACAGCGCGGGCGACCATGTGCTAACCCTGCCGGTAGACCTGGCCGCCAACGCCCGGAGCCTGGGCGCGTACGTCATCGCCTGCACCACCACCGACGAGTTCACCGCCGCGCTGGATGCCGCGCAGGCGACCGACCGGACCACCGTGATCTACATCCAGAACGACCGCTACGAGGGCGTGCCCGGCTACGAAAGCTGGTGGGACGTACCGGTAGCCGAGGTGAGCGAGATGCCCGACGTGGTCGCCGCCCGCGCCGAATGGGAGACAATGCGGGCCAAAGAGCGTACATTCCTGTAGGCGATGGAGGGCACCGCAGCACAAGCGCGACCATCGCCTATCAAGAGGACCAACCGTCTTTTAGAACAAGGAGGTGGGACTATCGAGGAACGTTCTTCAACCGGCACGGCATATCTGGGAGTTAACGAGGACTCAGCCCGGCAGCGACGGGCACCCAACACCCAATGGAGGATGCGATGAAAAGCTTGTTCAAGATCGTCTGTCTTGTCCTGGTCGTGATGGTGACGATTGTTGCCTGCGAAACCGTCCAACCCACGGCGACCCCGATTGTGACCCAACCCACGGCCACCCTCGCCAGCACCGGCACCGGGTCTACCAGCGGCCAGGCGGGATCGCGCGCCAGCATCCATATCGTCGTGGTCACACACGGCCAGGCGTCCGACCCCTTCTGGTCGGTGGTGAAGAACGGCGTGGACCAGGCGGCCAAAGATATGGGCGTCACCGTCCAGTACCAGGCCCCCGACAAGTTCGACATGGTCGCTATGTCGCAGTTGATTGACGCCGCCGTCGCCACCAAGCCCGACGGTCTGGTCGTCTCGCTCCCCGACGCCACCGCGCTCAGCCCGTCGATCCAGAAGGCTGTAGCGGCGGGCATCCCGGTGATCACGATCAACTCCGGCAGCGACGTTGCCAAGAAGTTGGGCGCGCTGACCCATATCGGCCAGACCGAGTACGAAGCGGGCCTGGGCGGGGGCGAGAAGATGGCCGCCGCCGGGGTCAAGTCGGCCCTGTGCGTGAACCAGGAAGTGGGCAACGCGGGCCTCGATGCCCGCTGCAAAGGCTTCACCGACGCGATGACCAAGGCCGGAGCCAAAGTCGAAGTGCTGGCCGTGGACCTGGCGAACCCCACCGAGTCGCAGCAGCGCATCCAGGCCAAGCTCCAATCCAGCCCCGACGTGGACGGCATCCTGACCCTCGGCCCGACCGGGGCCGCCCCGGCCCTCGCGGCGCTCAAGGCCGCCAACGCCATGGGTAAGGTCAAGCTGGCGACCTTCGACCTCTCGCCGGAAGTGCTCCAGGCGATCAACAGCGGCGACATCCTCTTCGCCATCGACCAGCAGCAATATCTCCAGGGCTACTTGCCGATCGTCTTGCTGACGCTCTACAAGACCAACCTGAACACCATCGCCAACGATGTGCTGATGACCGGCCCCGGCTTCGTCACCAAAGACACCGCCGCCCGCGTGATCGACCTGTCGAAGGCGGGAACGCGCTAAGCACGAGTAGTCAGTGATCAGTGATCAGCGGTCAGTAACGAATAGTCTCTGATCACTGACCACTGACCACTGACCACTCGTCCAAAAGGGGATGCGATGAGTACCACCCAAGAAGCCGCAGGCAGCCAGCCGGTCGGGGGGGATGAGCGGGTGCTGCGGGTCAACCCGTTGCGCCGGTTGTTGGTCCGCCCGGAGATGGGCGCGGTGGCCGGTTCGATTGCCGTCTGGCTCTTTTTCGCCCTGGTGGCCGGGCCGCGCGGCTTCCTGACCCTGGGCGGCACGGCCACCTACCTCAGCGTGGCGGCGGAACTGGGCATCCTGGCAGTGGCGGTGGCCCTGCTGATGATCGGCGGCGAATTTGACCTCTCCATCGGCTCGATGATCGGGGCCTGCGGAATGATCGTCGTCGTCCTACCGGTCCAGTTCGGCTGGAACATCTGGGCGGCCATCGTGGTGGCCCTGCTGTTCGCGGTCGGGATCGGGTTCGTCAACGGGGTGCTGGTGCTGCGGACGGGCCTGCCCTCCTTCATCATCACCCTGGCCTCCCTGTTCGTCATTCGGGGTGCGACCATCGGGTTTACCCGGCTGCTGACCGGGCGCACGCAGGTGGGCGGGCTACAGGACGTGGGCGGCTACGACCTGGCCCGCACCATCTTCGCCAGCGATCTGGTCGTCGGCGGGGCCAGCTTCCCGGTTACGATCGTCTGGTGGCTGGGCATCGCCGCCATCGCCACCTGGGTGCTCTTGCGAACCGCTTTTGGCAACTGGATCTTCGGCGTCGGCGGCGACATGCAGGCGGCACGCAATGTGGGGGTGCCGGTGGCGCGGGTCAAGATCACCCTGTTTATTTTGACGGCGCTGGCCGCCGGGCTGCTGGCGGTCATGCAGGCGTTGCGCTTCAGCGGCTCGGATGTGTTGCGCGGCAACGGCAACGAATTCCTGACCATCATCGCCGTGGTCGTCGGCGGTACGCTGCTCACCGGGGGCTATGGCTCGGCCATCGGCTCGGTCTTTGGCGCGCTGATTTTCGGCATGGTCCGCCAGGGCATCGTCTTCGCCGGGATCGATGCCGACTGGTATCAGGTCTTTCTGGGGGTGATGCTCCTGATCGCCGTCTTGCTCAACCGCTATGTGCGCGGTCGCGCCATGGAGTCCCGCCGATGACCACCCCTGCCCCCCGCCCGCCGCTGCTCGACGTGCAAAACGTCTCCAAATATTTCGGCAGCGTGATCGCGCTCAAAGATATCAGCATGTCGGTCTATCCCGGCGAGGTGATGTGCCTGCTGGGGGACAACGGCGCGGGCAAGTCCACGCTGATCAAAATCCTCTCTGGCGTCCACCGCCCCACCGAGGGCCATTATTTGATCGAGGGACGCGAGGCCCAGTTCAGTTCGCCCCGCGACGCCCTCAACGCCGGGATCGCTACCGTCTACCAGGACCTGGCGATGATCCCGCTGCTGAGCATCTCGCGGAACTTCTTCCTGGGGGCCGAACCGACCGTGGGCTGGGGGCCGTTCCGCCGCTTCAACGTGGCCTACGCCGACCGGGTGACCCGCGCGGAATTGAGCAAGATGGGTATCCAGGTGCGCGACACGACCCAGCCGGTGGGCACGTTGTCGGGCGGCGAGCGGCAGTCGGTCGCCATCGCCCGCGCCGTCTACTTTGGGGCCAAAGTGCTCATTCTGGACGAGCCGACCGCCGCGCTGGGCGTGAAAGAGGCGGGCATCGTCCTGCGCTACATCGCCCAGGCCCGCGCACGGGGCCTGGGGGTGATCTTCATCACCCACAATGTCCACCATGCCTACCCCATCGGGGACCGCTTCACGGTGCTGAACCGTGGGCGCAGCTACGGCACCTTCGCCAAGGCGGAGATCAGCCGCGAAGCCCTGGTCGGCATGATGGCGGGCGGCGAAGACCTGGAAACGCTGACCCACGAACTGGCCGAGTTCGCCCACACCGACAGCGCCGCCGGGCCTTCCCTGGCTGCCGCCGCCCGCGAACTCCAGGCCGAAGCCGACGAATTGCACATAAGGACTGAGGACTGAGGACTGAGGACTGAAGTAGCAGATAAATTAACTCTGCACCTATTACTCAGTCCTCAGGTCCTCAGCCCTCAGTCCTATAGAAAGGCATGATGATGATTCAGGACGGACAACTCTTAAACTACAGCAATGGGCAGTGGCAGCGGACGGCGGCGGGGGAGTTTCTTGATGTGCGCAACCCGGCGACGACGGAGACGATTGTGCGGGTGCCGCTGACCGAGCGCGCCGAGGTGGACACGGTGATCCAGGCAGCGGCGGCAGCCTTCGACGGCTGGCGGCGCACCCCACCGACCGAACGCATCCAGTACCTGTTCAAGTTCAAGACGCTGCTGGAAGCGCATTTTGACGAGATCGCCCGGCTGACCACCGAGGAATGCGGCAAGACGTTGGGCGAAGCGCAGGGCGAACTGCGGCGCGGCATCGAAAACGTGGAGGTCGCCACCGGCATCCCCTCGCTGATGCAGGGCACCAACGTGGAGGACATCGCGCGGGGCATTGACGAGCACATGCTGCGCCAGCCGGTGGGCGTGGTGGCGGCGATCACCCCGTTCAACTTCCCCGGCATGATCCCGCTCTGGTTCCTGCCCTATGCCATCGCCTGCGGCAACTGCTTCATCCTCAAGCCGTCGGAAAAAGTGCCGATGACGATGAGCCGGGTCTTCGACCTGATCGACCAGTTAGGCCTGCCGCCTGGCGTGATCAGCCTGGTCAACGGCGGCAAAGAGACGGTGGACGCGCTGCTGGACCACCCAGCGGTGCGGGCGATCTCGTTCGTCGGCTCGTCGCCGGTGGCGAAGTATGTCTACAGCCGGGCGGCGGCGAACGGCAAGCGCGCCCAGTGCCAGGGCGGAGCCAAGAACCCGGTCATCGTCCTTCCCGATGCCGACATGGAGATGGCGACACGGATCATCGCCGACTCGTCGTTCGGCTGCGCGGGGCAACGCTGCCTGGCCTCGTCGGTGGCGATCACTGTGGGCGAGGCGCAGGCGCTTTTTGCCCCCCGGATCATGGAAGCCGCGAGCACTCGCCGGGTCGGCTACGGCCTCGACCCTGATGTAGAGATGGGGCCGGTGATCAGCGCCGAGAGCAAAGCGCGGATCGAAAGCCTGATCGCTCAGGGCGAACGTGAGGGAGCACGGGTGAGCGTGGACGGGCGCAACGCCCAGGTGGCGGGCTACGAGCGCGGCCACTTCGTCCGCCCCACGATTCTGGAAGGGGTAGACCCCAGCGGCGAACTGGCCCGCACCGAGATTTTCGGCCCGGTGCTGACCCTGACCCACGTCCCCACGATTGACGAAGCGATCCGGCTGGTCAACGAAGGCAGCTACGGCAACATGGCCTGCCTGTTCACCGGCAGTGGGGCGGCGGCGCGGCAGTTCCGCTACGAGGCGCGGGCGGGCAACATCGGCATCAACGTCGGCGTGGCCGCGCCGATGGCCTTCTTCCCCTTCTCCGGTTGGAAAGAGAGCTTCTTTGGCGACCTCCACGCCCAGGGCCGCGACGCCATCGACTTCTACACCGAGAAGAAAATCGTGGTCGAACGCTGGCCGAAAGAATGGTCGCGCCAGTTCTAAACGTCATACGAAAGGTAGAGAGGATCACCGATGGACAATCCTAATGCGGAGGCAGCGGCCACGCTCAACCAACTGATCGATGGCTACCGAATCACCCAGATGATTCATGTTGCGGCCAAGCTGGGCCTGGCCGATCTATTGGCCAACGGGCCGCAAAGCAGCGGTGAACTGGCGGCGCAGACCGGCACCCACGCCCCCACCCTCTATCGCCTCTTGCGGGCGCTCAGCAGCTTCGGCGTGTTCCGCGAAGAGACGCCGGATCGCTTTGCGCTGACGGCCCTGGCCGAACCGCTACGGGCCGAGGTGCCCAGTTCGGTGCGCGGCGTGGCGCTGTTCGCGGGTGAGCCGCAATCCTGGTTGCCGTGGGGCGACCTGGCCCACACCGTGACAACCGGCGAGTCGGCCTTCCGTCACGTCTTTGGCGTGGACAATTGGACCTACCGGTCCACGCACCCAGAGGCTAACGCGACCTTCAATGCGTTCATGACCTCCAACTCGCTCCGAGATATCGCGGCCATCCTGGCAGCATACGATTTCGGAAGCTTCACCACCCTGGTGGATGTGGGCGGTGGGCAGGGCGGGCTGCTCACCGGCATCTTGCTGGCGCACCCGGCGCTGCGCGGCATCCTGTTCGATCAGCCCCATGTCGTGGCCCTGGCCGCGCCCGTTCTGGATGCCGCAGGAGTCACCGACCGTTGTACCGTGGTTGCGGGCGACTTCTTCCAGGAGGTGCCGCCCGGTGGGGACGCCTATCTACTGCGGCGGATCATCCATGACTGGGACGATGCGGAGAGCGTGGCGATCCTGCGGCAGTGCCATCGCGCCATGCACACAGACGGCAAGCTGCTCTTGATCGAAGGGGTCATCCAACCGGCGAATCATCCCGATTTTACCAAGTTGTCCGACATCAACATGATGGTCGCGCAAGGCGGGCGCGAGCGGACAGCGGAGGAGTTTGCCGCCCTCTTGGCGGAGGCAGGCTTTACGCTGACGCGGGTGCTGCCGACAGAATGGCGGAGCAGCATCGTCGA
>JBBSEL010000180.1:0-6987 GCA_038239755.1 Chloroflexia bacterium
CACCTGCAAGGTGGCCGTCCAGCGCATGGATTTGGGATAGGCTGTCACCCCTGACGGGGGCACCCCTAGTCCGGTCACCGGGGTCGTCGCACCGTCCACCGTCACCAACGCTCCTTGCTGCGCGGCCCAGGCCATCTGCGGCACCCGGTAGATCGAGAACATCAGCCCCTCGGGGGGGTGGTTGTAGGGGGTGAGTTCCCCGCCGGGGTAGAGCGTGGTCAGATAGGGGATATAGTACGGTTGTCGGGGGAAGATCAGGAAGGCCAGGTTGCGGTCGGCGGGGATCGGCAGCGGCAGGCTGCTGCCAGGTGACTCGACCCCGCCACGCGGCGTGTTGGGGGCCAGCAGGCGCACCCAGCCCGAATTGACCATGTGGTATTGGCGGCCCACGCTCAGCACCAGCGTGTCGCTGTGCTGATCGTTCACCGCCCAGCCGAGATAGCTGGGCTGCGGCCAGCGGTCGGTGGCGGCATAGTCCACGAAGTAGGCGCGCCCTTGCGCCACCATCATCACTCCGATCGCCAGCAAGGCCAGCCCGGTCGCCGCCCAGCCGAGGGCGGGCCGCACCCGGCCTCCCAGCCGGGCCAGCAACGGCAGCGCGGCCTCGATCCGCCCGATCAGGCTATCGAGCACCAGCGCCGGGAAGAGAGCCAGCACCGGCACCGCCGTCGCCATGCGCTGCACGTTCGGCGTTTCGACCGTCACGATCACGCCACTGAAGCCGACCCAGAACCACAGGGCCAGCATGACCGCGCGAGGGTCGCGCCAGCGGGTGCTGATCCAGCCCAGGCCGAGCAGGATCAGCACCGCCAGCCAGCCCGAGGTGATCGGCTTGTCGCTGGGCCAGAAACCGCCGTCGTCGTGGAACTGGTTGAACACCCCGAACGAGTGGATCAACTGCGCGCCCAGCATCTGGACGGTGTTCCACTCGCGGTGGTAATAGGAGAGGCGGGTCGGGTTGTCGTTGGTGAAGACCGAGGTTTCGTTGGCGCGCAGGGTGAAGGTCTGGAACGCCTGGGGCGTTTCGGTCACATGGGCCAGGTATGGCCCCATGATCAGCAGCGCCGCCACCGCCGCCAGCACCACCCCGCGCAGGATGCTCAAGCGCCGTCCCCCCAGGCCATGCACGAACAGGTAGGCGCACCACAGCGCGGCCAGCACGGCCCACAGCCGCCCGCTGGGATAGAAGTAGAGCGACAGCCCCCCGGTCAGGCCCGCGCCGATCCACGCCCAGGAGCGCCCGGTGCGGGCGGCTTCGAGGAACAGCGCTGCGCTGAGCGCCCACAGGGCAGCGGTCGGCCCGGCCTCGCTTGTCTCGCGGGAGAATTGGAGCGCCACGGCCAGCACCGACAGCAGCCCCCCGGCCAGCAGGCCGACCCGCCAGCCGAAATGCCGCACCCCGATCCAGGTGACGGTGGCGACCGAAATGATCCCCGCCAGCGCGCCCAGCACCCGCGCCCCAACGTAGCTCACCCCGGCGATCTTCATCACCCCGGCCAGCACCCAGAAATAGAACATGCTGATGAAATACCAGCCGTAGTCGAAAATGCTCTGGGTGTTGTCGCCGCGCAGGATCGTGATCGCGGTCGCGCCCCGGTCGCCCTCGTCGGCGTTGATGCCGAACGGCACCTTGTCGAGCAGGAGCAGGCGGGTGGCGACGGTCAGCGCCAGCAGCGCCAGGATTACCACCGCCAGCACGATCCGCCCCTGGCGCGTCTGCGGCCCCACGCCTTCGCCCCAGCGCGGTGCCCAGCCCTGCCCCCGCCCGATCAGCAACCCGGTCAGCGCGATCACTACGATGCTCCCCAGCCACAGCCACGGAGCCGCCGGGTCGTCCAGCTTCTGGCGCACCAGCCCCGCCGTCCATAGCCCCAGCCCGATCGCCACCACCGTCCCGCCGCCCGCCAGCAGCCACACCCGCCGCCGCTGGGTCGGGATCGGGCGATCCTCAGGAGTACCCTGGAACCAGGCCGCGAACCCGCGCCCTGCCGGGTCCGTCGCCCCCGCTGCCGGGCGATCCAGCGGGCGGAGCACCAGCAGCCAGCCGCTGACCGCGAACACCGCGATCCCCAGTAGATACAGCACCGCGCTCAACTCGGTCGTGTTGCCCGACTCCACAATCGACTCGCCCACCCCCGCCAGTGCCAGCCCGATCACCCCGCCCAACAAAGGCAAGAGGCGCGCAGCGAGCAGCGAGCGGCGCGCAGCAGGTAACGGCGCGGTGGCGACGGGTTCCGCCTGCGGCGCGGCGACGGGTTCCGCCTGTGCTGCCGCGATTGGCTCCACTATTGGCGTTGGCGGGCTATCCGCTATTGGCGGTGCAAGAATCGGTGCCGACTCCCCCCCCGAAACAGGCGCAACTGGTGCAACCACACTCCCCAACGGCTCCCCTCGCTCCGCCTGGGCGGGGAGAGGGGTCGGGGGTGAGGGGTGTTCGGGCACCCGCACTGGCGGACGCGGCGGCACCGGGGTCCCCGGAGTCGCCGCCACGCCCGGCACCGGCGCGGCAGCAAGGGACGGCTCAGGGGCGGGCGGTTCAGCCGCAGGCGGGGTGGGCGGGGGCTGGGGAGTTGGCTTCGCCTTGGACCGGGCGGCGCGGGCCGGGAGGGTGCTCAACGGGCGGGGCGCAGGCCGTTGGGGTGGCGGCGCGTCCGACGACGGCCCGTCGTCGCGGGTGGGCATGAAGGTGGCTCCTGCGGTTGAGATTCGCGGTGGGCCAAACCCCACCGCCGCTACTCTGCCCCGATTCTATCATTTCTACTAGGGCGCTGTCAAATATTGGCT
This sequence comes from Chloroflexia bacterium, assembly GCA_038239755.1. GTDB lineage: Bacteria > Chloroflexota > Chloroflexia > QHBQ01 > JAICKM01 > JBBSAN01. The sequence goes on from JBBSEL010000180.1 coordinate 2,785, forward strand.
GGTTCTCAGAAATCAGAAGTCAGAAGTGTGTGGCGCTGGATCATCCTCTTTGCCGCTTTCGTCGTTTCGTGCTTTCGGGGTTCAGTCCTCGGTCCGCGGCGGGAACTCGAATTCGGCGGCGGGGGCTTCGTAGATGGCAAGCGTGGTGGAGGTGAAGATGGTGAAGACCAGGCAGAGGAGCGACAGGGTGTAGACCACCACACCGACCACAGGGGTGAACACCAGCATCGCGTCGGACGAGGGGGCGGGGGAGCCGTGGGCCACCAGCCACAACCCCAGCGGCAGGCCCAGGATCAGCACGGCGGCGGCCCCGGCCAGCCCGGCCAGGCTGCCCGCGACAAAGCCGTTCATCCCGGCGGCGGGCTTCTGGAGGTTGCCCCAGTTCACCGCCAGTTGGCCCGGCGCGCCGAGCAACCCCAGAGGGATCAACAACGCCCCGACCAGCGACCCCCACCCATCGCCGCCCAGCCGTCCGATCACGATCAGCACGACACTGGCCGCCAGCCAGATCCCGCCCGCCCGCAATCCGGCCCGCACATCGCGTCCTCGTATCACGCCCAGACCCTCCCTGCCTCGATTATAGCACATAGACAAATGACCACAGCAGTGCTACACTCAGCCTATCTTTTTAGGGGAGTGTTCCCCCACAGGAGAGAATGAATGCGATTACCAAGGAAAATCGGTTGGATCGTGGCCGGGGTGGTGCTGGTAGTGGTGCTGGTAGGGGCGATCCTGTTCATCCGCGCCGGGCAGGTGCCGCCGGGCACCCTGACCGTTCTGCCCACGGAAACGACCTCGGCGGCCCTCGTTCCGACCCCAACTATCGCCCCCCCAAGCGCCGCTACACCGTCACCCACCGCCAGCGCCGTTGCTGCCCCTCCGGCGAACCCGTTCGCCGGGACCAAAGGGTTCATCGATCCCGCCTCGAACGCCCGGCGGCAGGCCGATATTTGGCGCACCAGCCGCCCGCAGGATGCCACGCTGCTCGACAAGATCGCGAATCAGCCCCAGGCCGATTGGTTCGGGGACTGGGATGCTGACATCGAAAGCGCTGTGAGCAGCCGGGTCACCCGGATCGCCGCCGATGGGGCGCTGGCCCTGCTGGTCGCTTACAACATCCCCAACCGCGACTGCGGCCAGTATTCGGCGGGGGGCGCACTCGCGCCCGCCGCTTACAAAACCTGGATTCGTGCCTTCGCCAAAGGGATCGGGGACCGGAAGGCAGTCGTGGTGCTGGAGCCGGACGGACTTGGCTTGCTGAAAGACTGCCTCTCTACCGCCGACCAGCAGGCCCGGCTCGATCTGCTGAAGGATGCCGTCACGGTACTGAAGGCGAACCCGGCCACTGCCGTCTATCTCGATGCAGGCAACGCCCACTGGATCCCCGCCCCCGAAATGGCGACCCGTCTCCAGAGCGCCGGGGTGGCCGGGGCCGACGGCTTCGTGCTCAACGTCTCGAATTTCGTCACCACCGCCGACTCGGTCGCCTACGGTAAGACCCTCGCCGCCTTGCTGGGCGGCAAGCACTTCATCATTGATACCAGCCGCAACGGCAACGGTCCCACCGCCGATGCGCAGTGGTGCAACCCGCCGGGCCGTGCCCTCGGCCCCGCGCCCACCACCGCCACCGCCGACCCGCTGGTAGACGCCTACTGCTGGATCAAGCGCCCCGGCGAGTCCGACGGCACCTGCAACGGGGGTCCCGCCGCCGGAGCCTGGTGGCTCGACCGCGCCCTGGAATTGGCCCGGCTGGCTCAGCCTTAACACCTCCTGCCGGGTTCCTAGCGATAAAGAAGAGGCCACTCCCACCGGGAGTGGCCTCTCTGTTGGATAAGCCGACGAAGATCGTCCGCTTATCCTGATACAGGCAGCGGGCCGTGGTTACTTCTTGCCCGCATTCGGGATCGGCTTCGGACTGTAGGCGCTCGATGTGGGCACCGGCGACGGGAGCGGGTTGCAGCCTGGCGTGCAGTAGTTGGTGCCGTTGCCGTTCGTGTCGTCCAGCCGCCGCTCGTTGTAGCGCACCCCACCCGCGAACGAGGTGATCAGGTTGCCATAGAAGGCGTCGGCCTGGTAGGCGCAGGTCGGGTTGTTGACCACCAGGGTCAGCGTCGTGCGCGGCGGGATAATCACCACCTGATAATCGTAGAGCTGCTGGTGATCGATGTTGTTGTCGAACTTCTGGTAGATCGCCAGGCCAATCGGGTAGCTGCATGTCCGCGAGTTGTTCGTGAACCGAGCTTCGGTCGTCGTCGGGTGGTCGATGATCGTCGCGTCCAGGTCGCCGTGGTGCGGCGTGCTGGAGCAGCCTGGTCCCGGCGTGAAGGCGGGCGTCACCACCGGGGTCGGCGTGCCACTGTTGCAGACCGGGGTGTTGGTGGGCAGCGCGGTCGCCGTTTCGCTCGGCGGGGGCGGCGGTAGGGTGGGCGTTGACGTGGCGGTCGGCGGCACCGGCGTATTCGTATTGGTGGCCGTGCTCGTCGGCGTGCTGGTGTGGGTTGGCAGCGGCGTGTTGGTCACTGTCGGCGTATTGGTCACCACGTTGATGCGGACCGAGGTGAAGGCTGAGGCGCTGCTCTGGTCGGTCGCGGTGAAGTTCAGGACATACGATCCGGCCTGGGCACCGGTGGGTGTCCAGTCGAAGTTGCTTTCGACCAGGCTAGCGGGCACCGGGATCGGGAAGGTGGCCCCCGCCGGGAGGCCGATCACGTTCAGCGCAACCACATCACCGGGGTCAATATCGCGTGCCCGCACGGTGAAGTTCAGGTGGGTGCCTTCGAGGACGGTGTACAGGGTGTTGTCGGGCGGCGTCGGCGGGTAGATGAACACGGGCGGGTTGTTCGTCACCGGGATCAACCGGATGAAGAAGTCCAACGGGGTCTTGGTCAGCACGCGCCCGGTGAAGTCGACGTTCTCGATCATCACCTGGGTGGAATAGAGCGTGTCGCCCGAAGCGTTGATCTGCGCGCCATGGGTGTCCCAGGTGTACAGGCCGGTGTCGCGATTGATCACAGCGGCGTGCGGGGCCTGCGGCGGGCCGGGCTGCACGAAGCGCGCATCACCCGCTTCGGTGGTGGTCGACATCCTGTACTTCATCAACTGGTTGTCGGGGTCGGTGGCTGGCACCTGGAAGGCGCACATACCCTCACGCGGGCAGTCCACGATGGCCGGCAACTGGCTGATCGGGTTGGCCGAGGTGAAGGCGAAGTTGATGATCGTTTCGGCGCGGAAGTTCTGGTCGCCGTTATTCAGGTGGATCGGGGGGCTGAGGCGGCAGCAGGTGCCGAAAGAGGCGGTAAAGGGGCCGGAGTTGCTGTAGGTATGCGTCTCGACCTTCTCCAGCAACACCCAGTCGTTGATCAGGTCCACGAAGGTGCAAACAAAGTTCTGGTTGGCCGACTGCTGGCCGTCGCCAAAGACAATCGTGGCGAATTGGACCACATCACCGACATTGGGCGGCGTGGGGAAGCCGGGATAGCTGCGGCGGCTGCCTGCAGTGGCGGTGATCCGGGCGGTGTTCCCGCTGACGGTCTGCCAGTTGAGTTGGCCCAGCCGGTCGTGGGTCGGCGGGACGGGTAGTTGGCTGGGGCGGGGGGGGGGGGGGGCGGCCTCGCTGGCCGGGCGCGCTGCGTTCGCCGCTGTGCTGATGCTGACGAGCATCAGCATTACCAGTAGCGCCGCAGTCCCGTAGAACCGAAGGTGTTGCTTCATAATCATGCTCCTTGTGTAACTAAGCTGGGGTTAGAGGTGGGGTGCGCTCGGTCTTGAGACCGTATGAATAGGCCGTGTCGTTGCTCCGCGTCGTTTCGGCAGTGCACTCCTTTCTTCTGCTGGTGATGGACCCATGCTGATGGCAAATGAGGAACCAGGCCGTGTGGATAGCGTGTCAGGCGTGTCCCGACAATCATTACGGTAACGCTACCTGTGGTCACACTCCATAAAGAGGCTGGGTACGTTGCACGGAACAGCGCAACGGCTGGCCTTGACCAGCCCGCGTCGTCCGGAGGGGTGGTCCGAGGAACACCCCCTATAGGTCCTACAGGGTCCCAGAAGAAAAAACCGGCGAGTAGAGGGGATAGCACACGATGTATAGGACCATTATACACCTTCTAGCCAATTTGTGGGAGGGTTACTGGTACAATGGTCCTGGATCATCCAGGACCATTGGGGTGAAATGGGGGTTTGGGCGGGGTGGGTGGTGGG
>JBBSEL010000181.1:0-6967 GCA_038239755.1 Chloroflexia bacterium
CGGCCAGCGCCCGCATCTCCACCGGGCGGCCCAACTGCTCTTGCACGAAAAGATGGAGCGCTCGCAGCTTATCGCGGAAGACCTCGTGGTAGTCATGGCCCCAGGCATAGCGGGCGATGCGCCCGGCAGGGGCACCGGGCCGGGTGGTGTCCTCCGGCCCGTCGCTGAGGTAGCTGATGCCGAGGGCGACGATGGAGCGGACAGTGGGCATCAGGTGGCGGGGGTCGCCCGCGACCGCAGCACGGTCCAGGCTGAACCAGGGCAGGCCGCTGAGCAACCCGGCGGCGATACGCTCCTCCAGCACCTGCTGGGTGGCAGGGAAGGGGTCGGCGGTGGTGACACGCACGAGGTCGAAGCCGAGAGCGCGGGCCTGGGCGACGATGGCCCGCTTGAGGGTCAGATCTTCCGCCGAATAGAGCGGGACTGGGGCCGCAGCAGGAAAGGACACTGCGGATTATGCTCCCTGAGAGGGCGGGGCGTCCAGGGTGGGGCCGATGCATTGCCGCGACGCCACCAGGATCGGCCCGGCCAGCGCCAACACTTCCGGTGGACAGACCGCCGCCAGCGACGCCTCAAACGTTTCGAGCGTCATCAGCACCCACTTGCGCGCGTCGTAACCCTGCGCCTGGAGCAACCGGGTCAGCCAGATCACCTCATCAACCAGCAGCGCCGCGTCGTTCATCTCGATCGCGAAGGCCAGATCCTCGGCCAGCCGCCGGAACCCGGCCCCAAGCACCTCGCTCAACTGATCCGGCCCCATATCCGCCGGGGCCACCCAGTAGCCCACCGCTTGCACCCCGGAGCGGGTCACGTCGCTGGCAAAGCGGCGGATCAGGTCGGCCACCCGCCGCCGTGTGACCAGATCAACCACATCCGACCCGTGCTGCTCTGTCTCCCGCCCCGGTCCATCCCCCTGGTTTATTCCCATCCTCTATCCCCAGTCTGCCCTGTGCGCAAGTCGCCAGGCCCCTGACTACAAACCTGGCAGTCAACTCATGTGCAACCATTATACCATCATTAGACGAATAGTACGCAGAAAACCGGAGCAGGCGCAAGAGGAGATCGGCAACCGGTGCCCGTGCCTCAAGATAGGCGAAAAGTGAGCAGGTTTTGGGCTGGCGGCGGCCCGCAGCTTCTGCTACACTGGAGGAGATCCGGCAGGGGGGCCGGTAGAAGCATCCGGCGCGGACACGAATTCCTGACCGCAACTCTCACCTAAGGAGGACCGATAATGCCCCAGCACAAAGCGTTAGAAGAAATCCAGCAGCTCGATCCCGAACGGGATCACCAGCGTATTGTCTACCTGAATTCATCCTACGAGTTCCCGTTCGACACCACCCGCTCGCTCGAATTCGCCATCTACCGCACGCTGGCCGTGCCCAGCATCTCGGCGCTGCTGGCCCACACCGGCGAATTCCTCCAGCGCCCACAGAAGCGCTACGATGACACCGACCTGCTCCTCAGCGAGATATACCAAAATGGCTATAGCAGCGAGCGGGGCAAGGCGGCGTTGCGACGCATGAACCGGCTGCATGGCCGCTTCGCCATCAGCAACGCGGATTACCTCTACGTGCTGTCCACGTTCGTCTTCGAGCCGATCCGCTGGATGGATCGCTTTGGTTGGCGGGCGATGGTGCCCAACGAGAAGCTGGGCCTCTTCTACTTCTGGCGGGCCATCGGGCGGCGGATGAACATCAAAGACATTCCGAAGGAGTACGCCGAACTGGAACGCTACAACCGCGCCTACGAGCGGACCCACTTCCGCTACACCCCGGCCAACCACGGGGTGGCCGCTCGGCTGCGGGACACGTTTTTGGGCTGGTTTTTGCCTGCCCCGGTGCGGCGGCTGGGGCAGCCGTTCGTCTACGCCATGATGGACGAGCCGTTGTTAGAAGCATTCGGGTTCCCCAAACCGGCCCCGGCGCTGCGCCGCCTGGTCGAGGAGTCGTTGCGGGCGCGGGCACGGCTGGTGCGCGAACTGCCGGAGCGCCGGCGACCCCGCCAGCGCACGCAGGGCGGTATTCGCCACCGCACCTACCCCCACGGCTACCGCATCGAGGACCTGGGGCCGCGCATTGATTAGCCGGGAAGCAGCCCGGCCCCCTACCCCAGCGCCGCCACATGCGAGAGTCGCCGGGGGAACAGGATGTTGAGCAACACCGCGGCGGCAGGGCTGGCGTAGGCGTCGGGGTAGATGTAGTTCACCTCAGCCAGGGTACGGTGGCCCAGCAGCAGATGGAGGAAGGTCTGATCGGGGAAGCGGGCATCGCCGTCCTCGACCCGGTTCGGGATGTAGGTGCCGACCTCGGTCAGCTTCCCGCCGTCAAAGACCAGCGTCAGATGCTGCTGGTAGAAGTTGAGCCGCAACGTGCCGGTATGCCCGGCCATGACGCTCCCGGCCAGCCGCCGCTCCAGCACCGGGGCGATGTGCCGCAGGAACGCAGGCAGATCGGGCACGCGGATGTACCAGGCGTAGGGCGGGCGGTACTGCTCCAGTAGATCGCCCAGCGCCTCATAGGCCGGGTGGTGCGGCCCCAGCACCAGCACCAGGCTGGTCAGCGGCTTCGGGCGGGTCTTATTCAATTCGTCTATCTGCGCCTGGAAAACCTGCCCCAGGAACAAGGCCACCGCCTGCAACGAATGGCCGGGCAGCACTGCCAGTTCGTAGATGCCAAACGTCTTCCCCCCTTCGTTGACCCGCGCCTCGGCATAGCCCAGCGGCGTGCCCGCCGCATCCTCCACAATCCAGAACTTCAGATAGCCATACGACTGGGCGTGCGGCACGGTCAATTCATAGCGCCACTCTGCCACATCGCGCACCCGCGAAACCATACTGCTAGCACAATGGATCGCGTACAGCGTGTCCAGCACGGGAATGTCGTCGGGCGTGGCCGGGCGCAGGCGGTAGACCTCTGGCGCGTCCGGCTTGCGGGCGGGGATGCGGAACGGGAGCCAGCGGTGGCTGCCCACGCGCGCCAGGGTCATCTCGTAGCCATACTGGCGATAGTACCAGGGGATGCCGGTGATCGCCTGGAGCAGTTCGCCCCGCGCCGCGCTGCGGGCGTGGATGGCAGCAAATTGCGCCCGCACCAGCCCCCGGCGGCGATAGGCCGGGTCGGTGCTGACGATTTCGGGGCGACCCACTGGGAACGGGATGTCCTCATACGCCCAGGTCTGCGAGATCAGGCAGATGCTGGAGACGATCTTGCCGCCGTCGTTCTCGTCCACCACGACGGTAAAGTCGTCCGCAGCGGTGGTCGGGTGGTCACCGCGCATCAGGTCGCGGGTCCAGTGGCGCAGTTCTTCTTCCGGCTCCGCCGGGTCGTCGCTCAGGTAGCGCACATGGTGTTCGGCGATTGCTTCGGTGTCGGCGGGTGTGGCCCAGCGCAGGGTCAGGCCCCCACCCAGGTCGCGGGGCAAGCCCGCCTTCAGATCGGGTTCGGGGTTCGTCATTACAGCCATCTCCTCAGGGTGCCGGGCCGGGCAGGTTCGTTGATCCATTATAGGCCGTCGGCCTGCCAGCGGTCAATTGCCCTCTCTTTCCTTAATTTCACAAGTTTATGAAAATATTGACAATTCAATAAAACGGTGCTATGATAGAAACAGGACAATCGTTCCACCGGGGCAGCATGGCAGGCACCCTGTAACCCCGGTGGAACGACTGTCAGCGGTCTTAAGTCTGATCACGGCATTATGATTGTGATGGGAGGCTTCGGATGAACGAATACCAAGGTGGCGATTTGTGGCGGCGCTGGATACTGGCCCATCTGAAGGGCGCGGCGCTCGGGATCGTTGTCGGGATCGCCGTCGGGGCCGTTATCGGGACTGGGTCCCTGTTTGTGTGCAGCTATTGCGCGTTCCTCGTCGCGCCACTGGTGGGCCTGCTGGCCCTGGCGCTGGTGCTGGGCTGGGCACAACAGCTTGTTCTCTGGCCGTACGACTCCCTCGCCTGGACGCGCAATACCCTCCTGGGGGCGCTGGTCGCGCTCCCGGCGAGCTTTTTCGCCGGAGCGGGGGCTGTGCGTGATCCGCTCGGTTGGGTAGGGGCGGGCATCGTCGGCGGCGCGATCCTGGGGCTGGCCCAATGGTGGGTTTTGCGCCAGAAATATCCCCGCGCCTGGCTCTGGGTGCTGGCAAATATGCTCGCCTGGCCGCTGGGGGGCGCGGCGGCGTTTGCGGTCAACATCTTGCTGACCGCGGCAACCGGCCTCGCGACCTTCCAAACGCCCCTGGCTTTTCTCGCGGTGATCCTCAACCCGGCAGCGAGCCTGGCGACCGCGCTGCTCGTCGTGGCGTCGATCACCGGGGCCGCGCTGCTGTGGCTCCAGCAAGAGGCGGCGGCCCAGATGGCCCTGCTGAAGGAGGGGTAAGCCCCGGCCCGGCGACGAGGGATACGAGGGCGACTGTAATAGCCCGCCCCAAGTTATTATTGCAGACTGTAGCGCCCACTGGATATGATGAAGCTGTAGCGATTACATACTCGCCCTCCATTCTTTTCATTACGTTGGCACACGGCTTATTTCGGCTAGTTTTCAGGGAGAGAGTCGTATGAACATGCAGCAGATCATCCGCCCGTCGCCCACCCCCCGTCCCGCCGGTCCCTGGGTCATGGCCCAAACCTGGCACAACTTGCTTTTTGCCCATTGGCCTGTCGCCCCCGAACTGCTCCGCCCTCACCTGCCACCGGGCCTGACCCTCGATACCTTCGATGGTCAGGCCTGGGTGGGCCTGATCCTGTTCCGGCTCAGTGGCATCCGGCTGCGGGGCGTCCCGCCGATGCCGCTCATGTCGGCCTTCCCCGAAATCAACGTGCGAACCTACGTCCGCGACGAAGGCCGCCCGGCGATCTTCTTCCTCAGCCTCGATGCCGACAACTTGCTGGGTATCGAACTGGCGAAGCTCTGGTATCACCTGCCCTATGTCCACGCGCAGATGCAGTTCACCGCGGCGGACGATCAGGTCGCGTTCACCAGCCGCCGCACCACGCCCGGTGCCCCGCCCGCCGTGTTCGCCGGGCGCTATGGCCCGACGGGCGATGATCCGTGCCCCAGCGCCCCCGGCAGCCTGGCGCACTGGCTCACCGAACGCTACCGGCTCTACACCGTGGACGGGCGGGGCGGCCTCCATCGCGGCGACATTTACCACGATCCGTGGCCGCTGCAACCCGCCGCTGCAACGATTACGACCAACACGATGGCCCTGGGCCACGGCATCACCCTGCCCGCCACCCCGCCGCTGCTCCACTACGCCCACCGGATGCCCGCCCTCTTCTGGCTGCCACAGCGCGTCCCGGCCCTGGCCTCGGTGCCCCGCCCGCGCCCTGCCCTGACCCCTGGCCTCTAGCGCAACGAGCCTTTGTGGTATAATAGAGGGGTCATTCAGAATATGCCAATGCCCACCCCGGTCCAGGACCGGGGTGGTTGCCGATCTAGATGAGGAAAATCCCCCCGTATGTTTGTGATGCGTTACACAGTGATCGACTCGGCAGGGTCGGTCAGTTTTGTCGGCCCCTGTACCTGGCTGAAGGCGCTGGTCGCCGGGTGTGCTACCACCCCGACCACGCTCGATGCCCTGCTGAAAGAAGCCAGCCGCTATGACCTGGAGATGCGCGACCAGGTGTTGAGCGGGCTGCGGATCTTCGATGAACATAACCTGCCCGACGACTATGCCGCCATCGGGCGAGCGCTGGAGCCGGAAGCGGGTCCGGCGCATGAGACCCCGGTGTTCCGCGTGGGCGATGCCCGCACCCGCGAGGTGAGCCTGGCCCCGGTCAAGGCCGGGTTGGTGCTGTTCAACCTGCCCCAGAAGCGCATTATCCAGGTGCAAAACACCTATGCCGAGGTAAAGCGCGAGGACCGGGGCCGCTTCCGCAAAGAGGGCAAACCCACCGGGCGCTACTACCACTACCAGCTTCCCGCCGACTGGGCCATTGTCCCCTAGCCCGGCCACGCCCGCCGCGCCCCTGGCAGGCTTGCGCGTGCTCGACTGTTCGCGGGTGCTGGCCGGACCCTACGCGACGATGATCCTGGGCGACCTGGGGGCCGACGTGATCAAGGTGGAACACCCCCAGGGCGGCGACGACACCCGCGCCTGGGGGCCACCCGACGCCGGGGGCGAAAGCGCCTACTACCTGTCGATCAACCGCAACAAACGCAGTCTGGCGCTCGACCTCAAGACAGAGGCGGGCCGGGCGGTGCTGCGCCGCATCGCCCTGACCAGCGATGTGCTGGTGGAAAATTTCCGCCGGGGGACGATGGACAGCTGGGGATTGGATTATGCCTCCCTGGCGGCAGAGAGACCGGGCCTGGTCTATTGCACCATTTCCGGCTATGGACCAGAGGGGCCGGACGCGGCCAAGCCGGGCTATGATTTCGTGGCCCAGGCCGCATCGGGGCTGATGAGCATCACCGGCCCCACCGACGGCGAACCAAGCAAGCTGGGCGTGGCGATTGTAGACATCCTGACCGGGCTGTTCGCGGCCAACGCCATCCTGGCGGCGCTGCTGGGGCGCACCGCGCACGGCCAGGGCACGCACATCGAGGTGTCGCTGCTGGAATCGGCGCTGGCAGCCCTGATCAATGTCGGCCAGAACGTGCTGGTCACCGGCGGCCCGGCGCGGCGCTACGGCAACGCCCACCCCAACATCGTCCCCTACCAGACGTTCGCCGCCGCCGATGGCTGGCTGGCGGTGGCGGTGGGCAACGACAAGCAGTTCGCTGCCCTGTGCCGGGCGCTGGACACCCCCGCCCTCGCCGCCGATCCGCGCTTCGCCACCAACCCGGCGCGGGTGATACACCGGGCGATCCTGGTGCCCCTGCTGAGCGAATGGTTTCTGGCCCGCCCGGTGGCGCAGTGGGTGGCGGCGCTAGAGGCGGTGGGCGTGCCCGTCGGCCCGGTGCAGACGGTGGCCGAGGTGCTGGACAGCCCCCAGATAAAGGCACTTGGCCTGGTCCGCACCGTCGATCAC